>JASFIG010000008.1:0-29752 GCA_050122795.1 Desulfobacterales bacterium | reverse complement strand
CTGCGCAGGGGAAAGGATATACGGGCGAAGCGACTCGACTATTTCGGACGCATGTTCCAACCGATATATATCCTGATCGGTATCGGAATTTTCGCAACCATATATTAATGTACTTTGCTTTCTTTCATTTAGGGTTTAGGGTGGTTTAGGGTGTCAAATCTTCATTAGTGATTATAAAGAACAGACCTCAACACGCTGTGATAAGGCGCAACCACGAACCGGGCTTGGCGAATTGAACCCGAAGGGACGCTGTGGCATATCATCATTAGCAGCAATGAAAGGGCTTCGAGTGTTTTTAGGCCTCTGTTTTTTTAAGGTACGCTCAAAACAACCTGGAGCTCAAGGATAATTTGGTCAAATATAATCACTAATAAAGATTTGACACCTAAGACATAAGACATGGGTGGTCAGGTGCCGGCAATCAGCGATCCACCTTAATTACGACCAGAGTGATATCGTCCTCCGGCGCCGCATCGCCCCGAAAATGCGCGAGCGCCCCCGTGACGGTGTCCACGATCTCCCGGGCACTCGCCGTATGGCTACGGCGAATAATTTCCATGAGCGCTTCTTTTCCGAACATCTCACCGGTTTTATTGTGCGTCTCCCAGATGCCGTCAGTTCCGATCACAATAATCTGCCCGGGTTTCAGGCGGCGCTGAAAAGAATCGTATTCGATAGAATCGTCAAATCCGAGCGGCACGCCCCGGCCTTTGAGTTCATCAAATGCGTCCGTGGAGGAATCGTAGACCAGCGCCGGGTCATGTCCTGCGCGAACCCAGCGTACCTTCGTTCCGCGCTCGATGAGTTCAGCGTAAAAAAAGGTCATGAAATTTCCGGTCTTGGCAGTATCCAGACTCAGGTGCCGGTTCACGTCGCTGATAATGCCGGCTGCTTCACCGGGCATGGAAGCCCGCAACATGATCAGGGCCCGCGCGGTGGCCATGAGCAGGGCGGAGGATACACCATGTCCCGAAACATCCCCCACGACAACGACCAGGCCGACCTCACCGTCTCGCTTGGTTTCGATAAAATCGTAATAATCGCCGCCTGTTTCATCACAATATATGCTCGCCCCCGCAATATCAAAGCCCGCAAGCGAAGGATCGCTTTGCGGCAAAAGACTCTGTTGCACCTCCTGGGCAAGCCCCAGGGCGTAGCTCATGCGCATGTGTTCTTCAATCTTGGGAACGATCTCGTTGAATGCGTGGATCAGTTGGGCACGCTCATCTTTCATAGTGGCTTTGAGTCTTACCGAAAAATCGCCCTTCGCCAGCCGTTTCCAGGCGTCAATGATGGTCAGTATGTGGCCCGTGCTGATACGGGAGGTGAAAAAGGCCACGATTCCCGCTAAGAATAAGGCCAGCATAACGGCGACCCCGGTGATGGCCGTCCGGTTTTTGGAATATTCTACAAACATCTGCCCAACTTCTTCAGGCAATGTCATGATCTCCGATTTGGGTACGACAATCACGAAATACTGGTCTGCAAACATGGCCGCATATGCCCACAGAGAGTCCACCCCTTTATAAGGCATATCGAGATACCCGGATTTCCGGTTTTTGATGCGATGATATAACGCCGCGAGTTCCGGGCTCTGGCTGGATAGTTCCGCCTCCGACATCGAGGTGGCCGGGGCGCTTTTTTCCTGCGAGGAAAGGATCCAGATTTTGCGCTCCTCTGAAGTCGTCGTCTTGTCGGTGCCGATCATAAAAGAAGACATCTTTTGAGACCAGCGGGATGCCGTCGTATCTTCCAGGAGAGCATGGGCGATCTTGATGTCCATGGCCGCAACGCCGGCAAACGATCCGTCCGGATACCTGAACGGCACGGAAACGGTCAGGGTGAGCTGACGGGTGGTGGCATCGATAATGGTGAGCCAGGTAAGGGCCATTGATTTTTTGGCGTTCTCGTACCAGGCCCGCTTGCGGGGATCGTAGCCCGTCGGGTAGCCACCGTGACCCGGGTAAGAAATATGCACCCCGCTCTCAAGGCTGGCATATATCCAAATGAGCCCCTCTCCGTATTCTTTGCTGAGTTTTTTCAAGGTGGCGATCAAACGCGTCAACCTGGCAATGTCTTTGGCTACGTCCGCCTTATTCGTGCCCGGGGCCAGAAGGAAATTGGGGTGTTCGAGGCTGACATGTTTATAAGTGATGACGCCGCCTTTGAATTGGATTGGATGATTCTTCGACAGCGCCATATCTTCGGGAGCCGTCCGTGGATCGTCAAAATCGGCGGCATAGTACAGCGGAGTTTCCGGCGGTGGTGGCAGAGCCAGAGCATGCTCGGCCCGGGCAGCCAGCCGCTGGATGCACTGCTCGGAAGCAAATCCACCCAGAAGACTGAGCGTGGCATAGCTCCGCGTGGCACGCACCATCTCCTGCCGGACGGTGTCGGTAAGAGTATTTCGGGCTTTCCCGGAAATGGTATTTCCCAGCCGCCGAGAGGCGTTTTGGGTGATCCAGGTAACTGCCAGCAGTGGAACCAGACTGGCAGCTAATAGAACCAGGAAGTGTTTCCAGCGCAGTTTCATAACTCCTCCCATTTTCGACTTCGACTGCCATTTTGACGTCTTACGGGCAAATTATCACTAGTCTAACGGCAGGCGCCGAAAGGTTCCGGGGTTTTGCGGATTATAATAATGATCCATAGGGCCATTTTCGCGGTAATCCTGATGCCAGTGATTGAGGGCATCCGGGTCCAACACCACACCGAGGCCGGGACCTTCGGGCACGTCCACTACATTGTTTTGGGGCTTAAAAGGACCGCCCTGGATCACATCGCCTATTTGCCAGCGCTTTAACGATTGACTGGGTTCGTGTATCCATTGCATGGCGGCGGTGACATGCAAATAGGTGGCCGTACAGATCCCGGCGTCACCGCTGTAACACCAGAAACCGATACCCATGGCCTCACAGGCCCCGATGAATCGAATCGCCCGATTGATGCCGCCCAGCACGGCGAAATTGGTCACAAATGCATCCGGAACCCCCAGCGCCACCGCCCGTCGGATGTCGGGTACATGGGACGAAAATGGAATGCTCGAGTGCCGACGCAACGCCGCCATTTCTTCAAAGGTGGCCACAGGGTCTTCGTAGTTACGGATGTTATAAGGCTCGATTTCACGCAATATCTGGCGGGCCGTAGACAGTGACCACGACATATTCGAATCGAGCCGGATCATCGCTTCGGCACCGAGTTTTTCACGCAAGCATTTAACCGTTGCGACCTCAAGGTGGGGATCACCAAGGCTTAATTTGCCTTCAAACAGGGTGGATCCGTGCGCTTCCTTCATTTTTACACAATAATCGGCAACTGCCTCAGGCGTCATTTCTCCGCCACGTCCATCCTTTGCCACCCTGAATGCAAAATATTCGGTAAATGGAATTTTTTTGCGAACGGCGCCGCCCAGCAATTTGTACAGCGGCTGGTTCCATGCTTTGCCCCGTATATCCCAGAGTGCAATCTCGATGCCGCCGAATGCTTTGACAACCGAAGCGTCATCTGTATTCTGGACCACACACCATTCCGGCAGGCAGCGCATCTCACAGCCGGCGATATCGATGGGATCACAACCGATTAAACGGGGCCCCATCTCGTTGTTGATTACCTCGGCACAGTCTGCTGACGGCGACTCGCCGAGCCCGACAAGCCCTTCATCGGTTTCTACTTCAACGATCGCTTTCGAGGTACCCGGATACGTTCCCACCGACCAGTAAAAAGGCGTCTCAAGGGGAATGTTGACCGGGGTGGCACGCACCTGCGTAATTTTCATAACGCTTCCTCCTCTCTTGCCTGCAGTCAGAGCAGGGCGATTTTTCGGAAGTGTTTCGGGCCATTGTCAAAAAAAAGCGGCTTAAAAACCCTGAAGCTATTTCAAAAATAGTAGATCACGCTCCCCGCATGAATGCGGGATTTCACGTCTGATTCTAAAAACACTGAGGTGTTCAACAAAGCAAGGCACCGGCCGATCCGCCGTCGCCCTCTGATAAACATCGGGCTATGGCGGGAGAAGCTGAAAAAGCGCAGCATACATGATCGTATGTGATCATTTTCGCAGGGGCTGGGGAAGGGACCCCAGGCCCTGCCGGTAACACAGCTATTGAGCGTTAGATGCATTTTTGAGATAGCTTCAGTTTAGATGACGGATAGTTGTTTGCCGACCCTGGTAAAAGCCGCAATGGCCGTATCCAGCTCCGCTGTCGTCAGCGCGGCTGAGATCTGCACGCGGATGCGGGCCTTGCCTTTGGGCACCACCGGATACGAAAAAGCGATCACATAGACACCCTCGGCCAGCATGGCATCGGCCATTTTCACCGCCACTTTGGCATCTCCGAGCATCATCGGCACGATCGGATGATCTCCCGGGTTGATCTTGAACCCGGCCTTTGTCATTCCCTCACGGAAATACCGGGTGTTGCGCTCCAGTCGATCCCGCAATTCGGTTGAGGCGCTCAGGGTTTCAAGGGCTTTGAATACGGCGGCAGCCACGCCGGGTGCCAAGGTGTTGGAAAAAAGGTAGGGCCGTGAGCGCTGCCGCAGCATATCGATTATTTCTTGGCGCCCGGAGGTAAATCCGCCTGATGCCCCGCCCAGCGCTTTGCCGAAGGTGGAGGTAATAATATCCACCCGTTCCATGACGCCATGGTATTCGGGGGTGCCGCGGCCGGTTTTGCCGACAAAGCCGGTCGAGTGCGAATCGTCCACCATGACCAGCGCATCGTAGCGGTCGGCCAGATCGCAAACCCCTTTCAAATCCGCAATGATACCATCCATAGAAAAAGACCCGTCGGTGGCAATCAGGCGGAAGCGGGCATTTTGCGCTTCCTTGAGCTTGGCCTCCAGATCGGTCATGTTATTGTTCTGGTAACGATAGCGGGCTGCCTTGCACAGCCGGATGCCGTCGATAATGCTGGCATGGTTGAGCTCATCGGAAATAACCGCATCCTCGGGTCCCAGCAGGGTTTCAAAAAGGCCGGCATTGGCATCAAAACAGGAAGAATACAGAATGGTGTCGTCGGTGCCCAAAAATTCAGATACTTTTTGCTCGAGTTGTTTATGCAGTTGCTGGGTGCCGCAGATAAAGCGCACCGAAGACAAACCATAGCCCCATTGTTCCAAGCCTTCTTTAGAAGCATCCACCAGACCTTGAGTGCCGGACAGGCCCAGATAATTATTGGCGCACAAGTTGATCACCTCACGGCCGTCGGCCAGCTGCACCCGCGCGCCCTGGCGCCCGGCCAGAACGCGTTCGTCTTTATAAAGGCCGCTGTCACGAATCTGGGCCAGCTCTTTGACCAGATGATCTTTCATTTTGCCGTACATGCGGGATCTCCTCTAAAAGTTTTAGGAATTTAAATACTTCATCATTTCAAATTTTCTTAGAGGGCTAAACGGGTCAATGCCTAAAGTGAACTAAAATGATCTAAAATGCCTAAAATTGACGAATTTTGTCTGTTTTAAAAAGATGGCGCGCAGCGACACCATAACTTTAGGCATTTTATTTCACTTTAGGCATTTTAGGCATTCTCTTTTATCCAGTTGAGAATGACTTTGCCCGATTTGCCCGATCGCATAATCTTAAACGCTTTTTCAAAATCAGTGTAATCAAAGCGGTGAGTGACTACAGATCTGATATCCAGGCCGGTCTGGATCATGGCGGTCATTTTATACCAGGTTTCATACATCTCACGGCCATAGATCCCTTTTAGGGTCAATCCGTTAAAAATCACCAGGTCCCAGTCAATGGCCGTATCGGCGGGCAAAATGCCCAGAATGGCAACCTTGGCCCCGTGGCACATGTTGGCCAGCATTGATCGTAATGCCTCCGGATTGCCCGACATCTCCAGTCCGACATCAAAGCCTTCCTTCATGCCCAGTTTTTTCTGTGCATCCTCGACTTTTTGGGTGCGCACATCCAGCGCCAGGGTGGCGCCCATTTTTTTTGCCAGTTTCAAACGATAGGGAATCACATCGGTAACGACGACATAGCGGGCACCGGCATGCTTGGCGATCGCCGCAGCCATACAGCCGATCGGGCCTGCACCGGTAATGAGCACATCTTCGCCGAGCACATCGAATGAGAGTGCGGTGTGCGTTGCGTTGCCCAGCGGATCAAAACAGGTGAGAATATCCATCGGGATATGGGGATCGCAATACCAGATATTGGTGACCGGGATGCTGAGGTACTCGGCATAGGCACCGGGGCGGTTGACCCCGACACCGCTGGTGCGCATGCACAGGTGCCGCCTTCCGGCCAGACAGTTGCGGCACCGGCCGCAAACCAGATGTCCCTCGCCGGAAACCAGATCCCCGGGCTTAAAATCATGCACATTGGCGCCGATCTCGGCAATTCGGCCGACAAACTCATGTCCCACCACCATCGGCACCGGAATGGTCTTTTGGGCCCACTCGTTCCAGTTATAAATGTGCACATCGGTTCCGCAGACGGCGGTTTTGTGAATCTTGACGAGGACATCGTTGATGCCGAATTCCGGAACGGGCACTTTTTCCAGCCACAGCCCCGGTTCGGACTTTGACTTCATCAGTGCGTCCATATGAACTGACATATGCACCTCCAGACACTGAGTTTGAAGGTTGTGGTGAAGATAAGCGCTTGTCGCGTCTCAAAAAATATGTTTTTACGATGGATTCTGACCTAAAAAGCGCATCCGTGTTATGCTCAACCGGTTGCCTGATCGAGAATTTCGGCGATATCCTTAACCGCAATAGCGGAAGCGGTTTCTTTAACACCGTCATTGAGCATGGTGTTGCAAAAAGGGCATGCCGCCACCAGGGTTTCAGCTTTGGTAGCCACCACTTCTTCAATCCGCTCGATATTGATGCGCTTGCCGATCTTTTCTTCCATGAACATTCTGGACCCGCCGGCACCGCAACACAACCCCTTGCGGCCGGTGCGGTCCATTTCGCTGACCTGCAGGCCGGCAATGTTGCCCAAGATTTTTCGGGGCGCGTCAATCATATCATTCCAGCGGCATAGATAACAAGAGTCATGCAATGTAACAGTCGTTGCCAGGTTCACGTTCGGCTTTAATCTACCATTTTGAATCAGATCTGCAAAAAACTCCGTGTGGTGGAGGACTTCCGGTATCGTACCGAATTGGGGATATTCATGTTTGAGGGTGTTGTAACAATGGGGACAACCGGTCAGGATTCTATCGGGCTTATACTTACCGAGGGTATCCAGATTCGCCTGGATCAGCTCCTGGGCCAGATATTCATTCCCGGCCCGCCGGGCCGCATCTCCGGTGCAGCGTTCCTCCAGACCGAGAATGGCAAAATCAACCTCCGCCTTTTTTAAGAGATTGACGATGGCCCGGGCGACGACTTTGCCCCTTTCGTCAAAAGCGCCCGCGCATCCGACAAAATAAAGGATCTCGGCTTCCGGGCGATCGCTCATCAGGGCAACATCCAATCCCCGGCACCAGTCTGTGCGTGTTTCGGCGGCAAAGCCCCATGGATTAAATTGGTATTCCAGGTTATTGAAGGTTTCCTGTAACTCTTCCGGAAAGCGGGATTCCATCAACACCAGGCTTTTGCGCATTTCGAGGATCAAATCCAGATGCTGGATGTGAAGCGGGCAAATACGTTCACAGGCTCTGCAGGTCGTGCAGGACCAGATGACATCCTCGGTAAGGGGCGATCCCTCCCGAACGATCGGTTCGATTGAATTGTTGTTTCCGGTCAGCTGGCCGATCAGATCATCTTTTAAGTCCACCACGACGGCTTTGGGCGATAGCGGTTTGCCGGTTAAATCGGCGGGGCATTGCTCTTCACATCGGCCGCATTCAGTGCAGGCATAAAGGTTCAATACATTTTGCCAGTTGAGCTCATTGACCTTTCCCAGGCCAAATGTTTCGATATCCTCATCTTCTAAATCGCTTTTCAGCATCGGCTTGGGGATGTCCAAAGGCGCCAGAAAGACATTCGGGATGGCCGCCAGGATGTGAAGATGTTTGGATCCGGGGATATATACCAGAAAATATAAAATGACTGCCAGATGAATCCAGTAGGAGAGTTCCAAGCCGACGAGCAACCCCTGCCGGGACAGATGTTCCAGCCCCAAAAATGTGGCAATGGGGAAAGAAATCACATAGTATTTTGCGAGGCCCTGCAGGGTGTCCGGGAAGAGTGCAATCCGCAAAACGTTGACTGAAAAAAAGCTAATGATGATAATGGTTGTAAACAAAAGAATCAGCCGGGAATCCAAACCATCGGTTAAATATTTGGGTTTGAAGATGAGCCGCCGCAACACACAATAGGCCAGCCCCACCAGCACCAGCAAGGCCAGGATGTCTGCCAGAACGGCATAATATCCGTATATTGCCGGGACGACGCGTGCAAAACTGAAACCGGGAAAGATACCGGCGATCATCAATTCAATCGTATGCGGCAGCACCACGATAAAGCCTAAAAAGATAAACGTGTGCGCTAAACCCGGAAATCGCTTTTCGCGCACTCTGGATTGCAGCAGAACCTCTATGAAGAATTTTTTTAAGCGTTCAGGCAAGCGGTCCAGTTGGAATTGGTGTGCTCCTTCCACGCGGGTCATCAACTGAATTAAACGGCGAGAACGGATAAAAAAAAACCCGAAGCTTGCCAGAAGCCCGAGCACAATCAGAATAGATTTAATGGTGTAATAAGCGCTCATTCAGCACCGACAACCCTTTTCAACTGACGGGTCAAAATGGGGACAATCTCAAACAAATCCTCAACAATATAATAGTCACAATTTTTGGTAATGCTGGCTTCCGGATCCGTATTAACGGCAATGATCAGTCCGGAGGTTTTCATGCCGGCAAAATGCTGCACCGACCCGGAGATGCCACAGGCGATATAGACTTTGGGACTTACCGTTGCACCGGTTTGCCCGACCTGCATCGTGTGCGGCGCCCAACCGGCATCGACCGCAGCCCTCGAGGCACCCACCGCCGCGCCCATGACGCGCGCGCATTCGAAAAGAATCTCAAAGTTTTCCGGTTTTCCCATGCCCCGTCCGCCGGAGATGATGATATCGGCCTCGGTGAGGTCGATGCCGTCGTGGGCCTGTTGCTTGATCTCCTTTACCACCAGGCCTTTGCTTGCGACATCATTTTGAAAAGAAAGCACCTCGGCTTCACATGGCTCGGGCTTGGCCTCGACGGCATTGGGACGGATGCCGAAAACAAAATGATTTCCGTCGACTTTAATGGTGGCAATTGTCTTGCCGGAAAACTGCGATTTTCGTACCGTGCGTTCATTTAAATTCAAGTCGATACAATCCATAATGAGAGGGGCATCAAGGTAAGCGGCCACCCGCGGCAGCACATCTTTCCCTCGCGCGCTGGTCAGCCCGCAGAGAGTGGTCAGGCCAAAATGGTCCATGGCGGTGATGATCGCCCGGGCCCAGTTGTCCGGGTTCCACGGTATGGGGCCTTCAGCGGACATCAAATCGATTATTTTTCCAATTCCGTATTGCCGGAGTTGTTCCTTGCAGGCCGCTGCGTCACCGTTTAATATCAGCGCAAACAGTTCACTACCCTGCCGGCGCGCAAGGGTGATCACACCCAAATTGGTCTTCTTAATGTTGCCGTCTTTTAGTTCAATCAGAATCCCGATTTTTTCCATTTGCATGCGCTTTCAGTGTAAGTCAAATCCCAAATATCAGGTCACCGGTAACCTGTAACTCATAGCGCCTGGAAGAAAATGACAGGACCGGTCCGCTCTTTTTATTATTTCGGTGAAGGTCTTTTAAATAACCTTTGCTTCTTCACGTAACACCTGAATCAGCTGCTGAACGGATTCTTCCGGTGGCCCGTTGAGCTCCTTGGGTTGGCGCTGCTCAACGGCCGGTCTCAATTCCAGGATCTCCATACGCGCTGTCGGCTTTTCAATTGGCAGGCTACCCAGCTCGATCTGTTTAATTTCTTTTTTCTTGGCTTTACGGATATCCATAAAAGTTGGATATTTGGGTTTGCTCAACCCCTTGCCGGCACCGATGATGCACGGCAGCGGCATTTCCAGCAATTGCTTGACACCGGCTTCCAGCTCGCACTCCACTATGGCGCTATTCCCGTCAATTGAAAAGGCGAATACATTGGTGGCCACGGGCACATCCAAAGCGGCTGCCAGTCTGAACAGGGTCTGCATACCCTCACTGTCGATGGATTCTTTTCCGGTAAAAATGATATCCGGTTTGCCGTCCTGTTCAATGGCTGCTTTAAGAGCCCGTGCCGTAAGGATGCTGTCGGGCCGGTCATCGGTTTTGACCAATATCGCCCGGTCCACTCCCATGGCCAGAGCGGATTGAAGGGTACTGCCGGCCGCTTCCTTGCCAACGGTCACGGCGACCACTTCGGCGCCTTCAGTCCGGGCTTTGAGACGGGCAGCTTCTTCAACAGCGTGTTCATCATAGGGATTCAGTAAGAATGTTACACTTTCATCGATCTGATTCTTTTCCCGGATGGTAATCGTTGCCGCCGAATCGGGGACATGTTTGACACATACATAGATTTTCATTGGGAGCACTCTTTACTCTATCCGGTAATTTAAGCCGGTTTCATGTCTCGGTCGCCTGGCTCAAAGGTTCAGGGTTCCTTTTCAGAAGACAGATAAATGCAAAACAGGACTTTACCCCGCGCGGATAAAGCCCTGTTCATTATTCCGGTGGACTAGCCGTTCACCGAGAAACTACTATCCGGGTTGATTTCGCGATTGCGGGAATAGAAACCCACATTGATGGTTCGCCCGATATAGCGCATCTTGAACTGAAAGGGGTCATTGTCATGATCATGGCCCTTTTCGCAGGCGTCGATCAAGTCGGCCATCATGGCGCCGACCACCAACGCATTTTTATACTGATTTCCGCTGGTACCGATGGCCATGTAGAACCCTTTCATGTCGGACTTGTCGTAAATGGGAATCCAGTCGTCCGAGCAATCGTACAGGTCGCAGGTCCCGCGGGGCTGGTTGGGTATCTGCATGCTGGGCACCCGCTTGGCGCAGCGGTAGGTCTGGGCCTTCCACTGCGCTTCGGACAGCTGGTTGTCCCGTCCGGGCTCGCCTTTGCCGGCATAAAATTCGTCCGGATCGACCCACTCCTGCGGATCGCAATCCGGATCTTCACTGCCGATCAAAAACATGTTGCCGACTTCCGGGCGGTAATAACAGGCAATATCACCGTCGGAGGTGTGGTACCCGTCATTGAGATAATTGTATCCTTCCGGAGACGGGCAGTGCATGACCTCGTGTCGCAGGGCCTTGGTTTTAATGTTGCAGCTATCGTAAACCCCTTCGGCCATCTGGTTGATTTTGTATGAGTGCGGGCCGGCCGCATTGACGACCACCGGCGCATCGATTTGGGTTCCATCTTTAAGCGTTACGCCCAGCACCTGGTTGTCCCGGCTTCTGACCTCGACGACTTCGCTGTTAAACAAAAATTCAGCACCCTTGGCTTCAGCTGCGCGCATGACATTGTGGGTGGAAAGTGCCGGGTCGTTGACGTAACCGCCTTCGGGACAAAATAGGGCACCTGCGAGCATTTTTTCCGGTTCATTAAAAAATTCAGGATCTTCGGGTCGCCGGACGGGCCAGTGTTCATGCATATCATAAACCGGGACCATTTCTTTGATCTTATCGTTGTCCCACTCTTCATAGCTAACACCGACGGCGTCGTAGTGCTTTTTGACCTTGCGCCAATCGTGCCCCTGGGATTTGATCAGAATGGAACCGGTGTTCATGTACTTGGCCAGACCCTTTTCGTCGTTGACATGATCCAGGTAATTTTCCCAATCCAGCCAGTACTTAAATCCCTCGTAAGCCATGGCCACACCGTCTTCGGTGGAATAATGGGCGCGCACAATGGCGCAGGATGCCGCGGTGGAGCCTTCGCCGGCATCTGCCAGCTTGTCGATGTTCAGGGTCTTGTAGCCCATCTTGGTCAGCTCATAGGCGATGGGGACGCCGATGACACCTGAACCGATGATAATGGCATCATATTTTTTCGTCATGATATGAACCCTCCTTTAAATAAGTATTGCGGATTTTGGATTGCGGATTGCAGATTACGGTTACGTTTTTAAACTAAGTCAAATCAGGGATGGATTGCAAAGCTTTTTTAAGTCCCAGGCTTTAATTTTAAAAGATTTATCATGAACGCCCGGGTTAAAGTAAACAAAATTCTTTTTGATCAGGTCCGGATCCATATAAACCGGCAAAGCCGTCAGGTGTCCAAAGGGCGGCACGCATCCCACCTCACAACCCACCGCCGGGCTGACCGCTTCGGGCTTGGCAAAAGACACTTTCTTTGTTTTGGCTGCAGCAGCGGCCTGTTTCCAGTCGACTTTCTTGTTGCCCGGTAACACCAGAACGATCATCCGACCTTCTTTGGTGGTTAAGACCAAAGATTTCACAGTTTCAGATTCGCTGACCTTCAAGGCCTCTGCCATGGCCGGATTGGTATATACCGGCTCGTGTTCAAAAACTTCGTAAGCTATCTGGTGTTCATCGAGCATGGCCCGTATTTTGTCTTCCAGATTCATTATGTCCTCTTTTGGGCGGTTTGCGTTTAAGCGTAACGATTATTCACCCAGTCACTGAAGGCGCTTTCACCAGCAGGCCGGAGTTCAAACTCTTTGCCGGCCTCAAGAATCGCCGCTACCATATCCTGGGCATAGCCTCTGGAACAGGTCAACAGAAGGGCCGATCGTTCCGGTGTGTTTCCCAGGACAACGATCTGGCAGGGGACATGTGAAAACGGCCCCTGAAGTAAAAAGGGCGTTTCCTGTAAAGGATTAACAAAATCAAGGGCGGTCAGCTTTTCGGTCACCGCAAAAATATCCTTGCCGAGCAGCGCCAAAAACACGGTGGCATCAACAACCTCCGTAAAAGCCGGATCATCCGGCAAAGAGCGGTTTTCGCCGGACAGGTGCCAGATGGATGCCTGGGTTTGATTCATGCGATTGATTAAAACGCCATTTTCAAAGACACACCGGCCGGGCGTATCCGGGATGTTGGCGCCCCAGGGCCGGTGCCGGCTGATATCGCTGTCCTGCAGATCCCACCGCATCCGGTGGCTTAAATCGACCAGCCAGGGGCCTTCGCCCTGGGCTTCGTATTCCAGCACTACGGTCCAGTGATCCCGCAGCTCTGTTTTTAAGGGTTTTTCTGGAAAAGCTACCGGAGATTGTCGCTTTATTTCAACAGCCATTTTTGCCTCACATCCTTAAGCGCTTGCCTTCAGGGTCGTAAAAGGGGGTGGGCACCACAGTTGCATAAATGTGCTCACCCTTGCATTCATCTTCATAGATTTGCAGGCGCGTGCCTTCTTCGGCCAACGGCGCTTCCAACAGCGCCAGTCCGACGGGTTCTTTCAACGTAAAACTGTGGCGCGCAATACACACATATCCTCTAATGCGGCTGTCCACAATAATGGCACCATCTTTGGGCGGGCGGGATGGATCTTCCATTTTAAATCCCACCAGCTTGAAACGGCCCTGCTGGTGTTCGGTCTGCCGCAATGCCACGGCCCCGACCGTTTTGGCCTCGGATTTGTTGCGATCCCATAGAAAACCGAGGCCGACATCGTGAAGCGTGGTACGCTGCTCGGATTCGGAACCGATAATCAGGTGGGCCTTTTCCATACGCAACACATTCTGGGCTTCCAGCCCGAAATTTTGAATGCCCAATTTCCTGCCGGCTTTGCTGATCACGTCCCACAGGCTCTGCATATAGGATGCGGGAACATGCAGCTCAAAGGAAAGCTCGCCCACAAACCCCAGACGCATCGACCGGACCGGAATGGCATCTTTAATCAAAAATTCACGATACCCGGCATACGGAAAGGCCGCATCGGATACATCCGCATCGGTGACTTTCTCGAGCACTTTGCGTGCGTTGGGCCCCGCAAGGTTGATCACGCCAAAAGCGTCGGTCAGATTGACCATGTGAAACTGCCAGCCGTCATAGCGCGTGTGATAGCGGATCCATTCGACCGTGGCACCGGCCCGGGCGGTTGAGGTCGTGAAATAATAATCGTTTTCACCCCTTTTACCGACTACGCCGTCATCAATTATGCAGGCGTCTTGATTGCACATGGCCGAATATTTAACTTTACCGCTGAAAATCTTGGACATGTCGCTGACGTAAACCCGCTGCAGGGCCTTTAGGGCATCGGGCCCCCATATCCTGAACTTACCCAGCGTAGACGCATCCAGCATGCCGACGTTGGTGCGCACATTTTCGATTTCCTTACGGCAGCTCAAATCCTTGGAAAAATAGCGCGCCCGTTTCCAGACGCCAATCCGCCGAACGACACCACCGGCGGCTTTCTGGGATGCGTGAACCGGCGTGCGTTTGCACATATCATGATTGCTGCCGGCATAGGTGGCAATATAGGTGGGCACCAACGGCACGCGCACAGTGGTCGGCATGGCCGTCGCTGTGATATCGCCATGGTGCTGGGCCACAAGCAGCGGCAGATTGTGCCCGGGGATGCCGCCCTGCCCCGGGCCGGTGCCGGCGGCCGTAAAGCGCTTGATCAGCTCGGTGGCGTCAAAACCCTGTGCCAGGGCCTGTTTCACGTTTTTAACGGTTGTATCCTCGTCAAAGCAAATAAAGGTTTTGCGGCCCTGAACGGGGGCGGTCACCAGTTTACAGCCCGGGTTTGGACCCGGCAGTTGATGGAGATTTTCGCGCGCTTCTTTCAGCCGGCTGTCAACAGATGCCCCGCAATCGGCTGCCGCTGAAATGCCGGCCAGCCGGCCGGAAGCCTCAATGGCGGCGGAATGGTTCAGTCCCAGCATCCGGCCGGCAACCTGTATGTTGGCGGGCAGATTTTGGGGCATGAAAAAACCGGTGTAGGGCTCATAGGCCAGCTTGGCCTGGGCCAGGGAGAGCGGGCCGGTCAGCGGGGTCATCCCGGCCGAGGCCACCAGAAGGTCACAGGCAAACTCTTTTTCGAGGGTTCCTGTGGTCGTGGCCAGGGTTACCTTGTTGAGCGTACCGGTGCCATGGGCGCGGGTGGCAACCCATCCCCTTAGAAAGGCAATATGGCGCTGCTGCAGCCCTTCGAGCAGGGCGGGGTCCTGTCCGTCCTCGCGGATGTCGGCCACACAGGCGACCTCAAGACCCAGGTCAAACAGATCCAGCGCCGCCTCCAATCCCAGATCATGCCCGACGCTGAATGCCGCCTGTTTACCGGGAAGCAGGCCATAGGTGTGCGCCAGGCGATGGGCACAGCCGATCTGCATCACTCCGGGGCGTTCGTTGTTTTCAAAAAGCAGCGGACGCTCAATGCAGCCGGTGGCCACAACAACGCTGGTGGCCCGGATTTCGATGTAGCGCTCATCAAAATAATCGCTGCCCTGCCCTTTCTGAAAAGCCGTCACCAGATTATTATTGTAAACACCCACCACGGCGGCTTGCTTGAGCACGCGGATGTTTGTTTTTTGTTCAAGCTGTTGCGCCATCTGCCGGGCAGATTGCGCCAGCGATTCCCCGGCGCCATTTTGCGCCGTACGGTAGTCAAAAAAACCACCCAGCCACGGGCGGATTTCCAGGAGAATAACCCGCAAGCCGTTTTCGGCGGCAGCCAGGGCGGCCTGCATACCCGCCGGCCCGCCGCCGATCACACAGACATCGGCTGTGGGATAAATTTCATCGTAGGTACCGGGCATCTGAAATGTGGGTGAAATTTTTCCCAGCCCGGCAGCCTTGCGCACCTGTTTGAGCGCAATCGGCCAGATGCGGGCCGGCTTGTGCATCGTGCGGTAATAGAAACCGGCCGGCATCGCCCAGTCCAGTTTATCCATGAACCCCATCAGATCCCTTTCGGGTGAACCGGCCACATTTTGCGCTTTCACCTGCATCCCGTCTGTCAGCAGCGTGGTCTCGGCACACACGTTGGGGATTCCGTTGACCTGCATGCAGGTATTGCTGCTTTCGCCATCCAGGCTGTAAAGACCGCGGGGGCGATGATATTTCAAGCTGCGCCCGAATATGCGGATACCGTCGGCAAAAAGGGCAGTGGCAACTGTATCTCCACTCAATCCCGTGCGCTTTTTGTTCTTGTATTTAAATTTCAGGCTCTTTGCAGGATGAATCCGCAGGGTGGCCAGTTTTTCCAACCGTTTCATGATTGCGCCTCCGGTTTATCGACTTCAAGATTCTTCGTCGTGTCGCGGTGGGTCTTAAACCAGACGCCACAGCCATCTTTGTGGCACCACCATTCTTCCTGGACACCGGCCACACATTTGTTCATGTGCACATACTCGCACCAGGCCCGGGGCGACAGATCGGCTTCATCCGGCCGGGGTCCTTTTTCCTCTCCACCGTAGCGGAACTCATAACCGTTGCGTTTGCCGCATACGGGACAGGTCAGGGTCATTGCCATGAGGGTCATCTCCTCCAAATCTTTAAATTATGAAATTTCGAATGTCAAAATCCGAAATCCGAAACTCGAAACCCTAAACAAATCCGAATACCAAATGACATAAATTCTAAACATCGATTATTTTTTTGGTGTTGACACTAGAGCCAGAAATACTCAAAAGCGTTTTGAACATTAGAATTTCGATATTCGTGCTTCGGATTTACGCATACCACCATTGAAAAAAATGAAAAAGAGCACTAATTATCCGGTGTATAATTGACCAACGCTGCCGTCTCTCCCATCAGCCGGTTCTGTTCAAAGCGACGCAGGTTGAAGGGTTTAAGCATTGCTGGGCACTCCCCGCTGGCCACAAATTGCGCCATGTATTTGCCGGTGGCGGCGCAGGATTTGAAGCCGAAATATCCCCAGCCACAATCCATGTAGTAGCCTTCAATAGGGTCGTTGCCATCCATGATGGGTGCCATATCCGGAGTCATATCCGCCAGGCCGGCCCAGTGGCGCATGAATTTGACCCCTGTTAAGCAGGGCAGCATCTCAGAGAGGGCTTCGGCCTGATGCTTGATGTAATAAGCGGTCGTCTGCGTGGTGTAATTAGGCCAGGCATCCATGTGGGCACCGGTGGCGATTTCACCTTTGAGGGTCTGGTTTGCATAGGCATGATAGGCGCCGGAGGAGACCACATGGTTTAAGATCGGTTTCAACGGCTGGGTCACCATGGCCTGAATGGTCAGCACACTGATCGGCAATTTTACGCCCAGCATTTGATAGGATAGTGCCGCCGAATATCCACCGGCGGCATTCAACACCCGCGGGGTTTTGATGTTACCGTTGTTCGTTTCAACCGAAACGATTTTATTGTGTTCCACGCCGATGCCGGTCACTTCCGTTTGCTGGTGAATGTGCACCCCATGTTTGGCCGCCCCTTTGGCCAGCCCCCAGACGATGGCATCGTGACGCAGAATGCCGCCGGGCGGATGATACATGGCACCAAAAATCGGATAGGTGATATCCTCTGAAATATTCAGAGCCGGAACCATTTCCTTGCACTGTTTGGCATCGATCAAGTGGCTTTCCACTCCGAGAAACTGCGCCGTGGCCACATTCATGCGCGCCGCATTCATGGCTGCCTCACTGTGCATCAGGTTTAGGTTGCCGCAGTTGTAAAACATCAAATTATAATCAAGCTCTTTGGTAAGGATGGGCCACAGCTTAAGGGCTTCCTTATAAAGGGGAACGTTTTCCTGGGTGCGTTGGTTGGCTCGCACGATAGCGGTATTGCGCCCCGATCCGCCAAAGCCAAGATAGCGCTTTTCAATGACGGCCACATTGCGCATGTTGTGATCCCGCGCCAAAAAATAGGCCGCAGCCAGCCCGTGCAGCCCACCCCCAATGATAACCGCATCATAATTTGACCTGAGCGACGGCTTTTCCCCCCACAGGGGTTTAACCTTTGCAATCATAAAATCTCCCTGTAACGATGATGCGTTAAAATACTTTTTTATATAAATTTCAATTGGTTAATTAACAAACCGGCTTTGCCCGCAACAGACGGGACAGTCTTTCAGATTTGTCACTACTTATGACAATGAAACAAAACCTGTCAAGAAAAAAATAGAATAATGAAGCAAATCATTTCAAAATGGGTTGACAATTCAAAAAAAAACTTGCTATTAGGTTGATTCCAGCCTATCATTATCGGGATGTATAATACATAATTTCATATAATAAACTGAAAATATTATTTTTTTGGACAATTTCAAGTGCTGCGAAATTTTGAATCGGATGTCCGTATCCAAACTGGCGCAGCGGGTGATTTTTTGATAGAATTTCGATCATTGTCATGCTTTTTGGCATTTTTACACAGGGCGAAGTGCCATTTATGGCGTATTTTTTGCAAATTTTGATTTGTTTGACTACTTTTATTTCATTTTTAACCATCATTGTATGAAAGATCAACCATCACACCCGACGATGCAGGGCATTGTCAGACAGCAGCATGCCCTAACACCCAAAGCCCGGATCCTGAGTAATTTTATCCTCAACAATCCGCGCAAAGCGGTCTTTATGACGACCAAAGAACTGGCACAAGCATGCCAGGTCAGCGAAGCGACGGTGGTTCGTTTCGTTGGCCAACTCGGATACAAGGGCTACGGGGCATTCCAACAGGCATTAAGAGATTTCGTGGACACGGAGCTGACGATGCTGGACCGCACCGATCTTTCGGGCATGCATCAGCCGGGCTCGGATCGCCTCAGCCGAGTGGTATATGAAGAGGTGGAAAACCTTAAATTATTTCTTGAAACCGTCGACATGGCTGCACTCCAGAAAATGGTTGATTTTCTTGAAACCAGCAGTTGCATCTATGTCATTGGATCCCGTCTTTCTTATACATTTGCTTACTACCTGGGCTGGTCGCTGACCAAAATTCGGTCGAACATCCATATCCTAAAAGGCAGCGATAGCACAGCGATCGACTGGCTGACGAACGCATCGCCGGAAAGCCTTGTGATCATCATCGCTACGACACGCTATCCGAATGAACTGATCCGATTGGGTAAAATGGTTCGCCGACTTGGCCAGACCCTTCTGGTTATCGCCGATAGTGCTATCTGTCCGTTGACCCAGTTTGCCCATCTGTCGCTGATCGCATCGTCAAAAAACATTCCGTTTATCGGAAACCCAACCACAATTTCGTGTATCGTCAACTATCTCGTCCTGGAGCTGGCGAGCCGCGACGGCAACCAGCTTAAAGCGCATCAGGAAAAATTGGAACAGGCGTATTATGAAAACGATATCCTGTTTAATTTGTATAAAGAGTAGTGCGTTACCCAATAACGGTCCTGAGAACGCGATTCGTTCATTGCGGCCTTAGCAGCGTCGTTTCTGTAACGGAAATTTTCTTTTCGTGAAACCGGGCGAAACCGTGTTGCAAAAACCGTTTCAGGGTTAAGATCCATGCCGGATCAAAACCGGCGCATTTGCAACGGACCCGATTATGTGCTGTGCTTGCCATTGCGTTGGCAATCGATCCGGGTATAGGGTTCATATCGTTTTCCACGGTCGGGCCGCATTTGCCGAATCACAACTGATAGATCGAGCTGATCGTTCTTTCCAATATTTTCTACAAAGGAGGCATCAATCATGAGTGAATTATTTGGGAAAATGGCAGAGTCGTTGATAGCCGGGAAAGTGGATGAAGTGTCCAGTCTCACCCAGGAAGCCGTGGATGGCGGCCAGTCGCCCCAGGACATTTTAGAACAGGGATTGCTGGCCGGCATGGATGTTGTGGGACAGCGTTTTAAGGCCAACGAAATGTTTATTCCGGAGGTGTTACGCTGCGCCAAATGCATGCACGGCGCCATGGAAATTTTGCGACCCCTGCTGGTCGAATCCGGCGTGAGGACGGCCGGCACAGTGGTGATCGGAACGGTAAAGGGCGACCTGCATGACATCGGCAAGAACCTGGTGGGCATGATGTTCGAAGGGGCCGGCTTTAAAGTGGTCGACATTGGTATCGATCAGGAGCCTCAGGCGTTTGTCGATGCCGTGAAGGAACACAAAGCGGAGCTCTTTGGCATGTCGGCGCTGTTAACCACCACCATGCCGAAGATGGGCGAAACCATCAATGCCATCAAAGAGGCGGGCATCCGGGACCAGGTCAAAATCATGATTGGCGGCGCTCCGGTGACAGCAGAGTTTGCCCAGGAAATCGGCGCCGATGCCTATGCCTCAAATGCCGCCAGCGCTGTTGATACCGGAAAGGAGCTGCTGGGTTTGTAAACTCGCCCGGCTTTTACAAAAACAAATTGTGGTATCCATAGCCTCGGACCGCTTTTTTAAAAAAGCAAAATAGGAGATAGACCCATGTTAGAAAAAACAATGCTCATCAAAATGAACCAACAGGCCTATGGTACAACGATGTTTCAAATTTTGACCGCCGATCAAATCGAGCAGATTTATTTTGCGGCCCTGGACGTTTTAGCGGTTTCCGGAGCCCGCATACTGCACTCAGAGGCTTTACAACTTTTTGAAAAAAGTGATGCGGTCGTCAGCGACAATGATCGCGTTCGGATCCCAGCCTCTCTGGTAAAACAGGCGCTGCAGAGTTGCCCTTCCAAAGCCGCCCTCACCGATCGAAACGGCAAGCGTTCGATCAAACTCCAAAAAAACGAGGTGGCTTTTGGAAGCGGGGCCGATGCCATTTTTGTCTACGACCTCAAGAGCGGTGAGCGCCGCAAGTGCACATTTGCAGACGTGGAGGCGGCTGCCAAGATCGTGGATTCGCTGCCGCGCTTTGATTTTTGTATGTCGTTCGGTGTGGTGTCAGATGCGGCTAACCCAAAAACGCACGATCGGCATCAATTTATGGCCATGGTCAAAAACTGCAGCAAACCGCTGCTGGTCACCAGTGTCGATGTGGACGGATTAAAGGACCAATGGGAAATGGCCTGTCTGATGCGCGGTGGTGAAAAGGAGTTTCGCTTAAACCCCCTGTTTGCCACCTATATTCAGTCGGAATCACCGCTGGTTTTCAGTAAAGAAACGGTCGATCGGCTCTTGTTTGCCACCGATAAAGGCATACCGGCGGTATACGAGCCCTGTTGCGGACTGGGCGTGACCGCTCCGGCCACCATCGCCGGCGTTCTGGTGCAAACCCTGGCCGACAGTCTTGTGGTGGTTGTACTGAGCTACCTGCAAAAACCGGGAACGCCCCTGGTGTTAGGCGGCATTCAAACAGTGATGGATCAAAGTGGCAAGAATTTCTATTTCGGATCCCCCGAACTCCATTTGACCTCGGCGGCCATCAGCGAGGTTTACAAAAAGCTGGGACTTTTGAGTTCCGCACCCGGCGGCTGTTCGGATTCCAAGATTGTCGACGAGCAGGCCGCCTCAGAATCAGTGATGAGTGTCTACAACGGTTTGATGGCCGGCACCAACCTGATCCACCATGCGGGCAGCCTTGAGGGTGGATTGACCGCATCGCTGGCCGGCCTGGTCATGTGTGACGAAATCATGGCGATGGTCAAACAGATCGGAAAGGGCATTGAGGTCACGGATGAAAGCCTGGCCTTGGACCTGCTCAAAGAGATCGGACCAGGCGGTGAATTCTTAAGTCACGACCATACCTTTGACCATTTCCGGGATTGGTTCCAGCCGACCGTTATTGACCGCTCCAACTGGGAAACCTGGACCAACGCCGGCGGCAAAACGTACCAGGATCGGCTTGTACCCGAAGTCGACCGCCTGTTGGAGGCCCACCAGCCTGAACCGCTGGATGAAACCTTAATTCAGGAGATGAAAAAAATCATCAGCCTGGCGGACAAGAAGGAGGTTTGATGATGGGTACGCGCATAAATCAAACAGTCAATCAAACAGCACAGTTTCGCATCTTATCACCGGATCAAAAACAACGAATTTTCGAAGGCATGATCGAGACCCTTCGAAATACCGGCGTGCACCTTCACCACGAGGAAGCCCGTGAGCTGCTCAAAGAGCATGGCGCTTTAATTGATGACATCACGGTCAAAATTCCGCAAAATCTGATTTTGGACGCCCTGGCCACTGTTCCGCCGGTAACCATCGTCCAGAGCTGGGACGGGACCCGCAAAACCCGTATTGAAAAAAACCAGGTGCTGTTCGGCCCCGGGCCCACCCCGCCGAACTACACCGATCCCGATACGCTGGAGCGCCGCAAGTATGTCAGAAATGATGCGTCCGTGGTGGCCCGGGTCTGTGAGGCCCTGCCAAATATTGGTTTTGTGCAATCTTTGGGCACCATCAGTGATGTAACGGTATCGCTGGCAGATGTATATGAGTTTGCCGAGATGATTCAAAACACCACCAAACCTATATTATCCTGGTCGTACACCCGTGATACCTGCAGCGACATTCATCAGATCGCCGTCGCCATGGCCGGCGGTGAAGAAGCCTTTAAACAATGCCCGAATTACGTCTTCTACGGCGAACCGATCTCACCGCTGCTCAGCGATTTTCACGCCATGGACAAGCTGATGTACAACGCCAGGCACGGCATCCCCCAGGTGTATACGCCCTGCTGTATTGGCGGCGCTACCGTTCCGGCCACCCACGCCGGTCAGCTGGTGTGCGCCTTTTCCGAATCCATGCTTGGTGTGGTGGTCGCCCAGCTGCTCAATCCCGGCACCTGTGTGATCATGGGCGGTGTCCAATCGATTATGGACATGCAATATTCGGTCTATGCCTATGGCTCGCCGGAACTGAGCCTGATGAGCGCAGCGCTGACCGAGATGGCCCAATATGCGGGGCTGCCCATGTTCTCAACCGCCGGTTGTACCGACACCAAGATCCTGGATGCCCAGGGTGCGATCGAAGCCGCCACTTCGGTGCATTCGGCTATGCTCAGCGGGGCAAACTTTATTCACGACGTTGGATACTTCGAATCGGGCATGACCGGCTCTGTGCTGCAGCTGGTGATGGCGGATGAACAAATCGGCATGAGCCATGTGGTCGCAAAGGGCATCGAAATCAACGAAGAGGCCCTGGCCGTCGAAGAAATTTGCCAGGTGGGGCCGGGCGGCGATTATCGTGACAGAGATCACACCCAAAAACACGCAGCCGCCCTTTGGACGCCCACCCTTATGGATCGCCAGAATTACGAAGACTGGGCGGCCCAGGGCCAGACCACAATGAGAGACCGGGTCATCGCAAAGGCCCGTGACATCATAGCCAACTTCGAGGGCCCTCTATCCAAGGTTCCACCGGAGGCCAAGAAAAAAATTGAAGACATCCTGCAGGCGGCCGAAGAACGCGAGGCCAAAAAGGCGGCGGCTGAAAAGAAATAGCATCAGGCCATTTGACATTTGACACTAACCAGCCACCCTTGAAGAGCCGGACGGATCGAAGCCATATCCCGTCCGGCTCAAACCTTTTTGCGCTCATCCGCCTGCGGCCTTAAATGAATTTTATCCTTTTTGATTTTTATGCAAGATTCAGGTGTTGAACGAAAGCCCATGGACCCATCCGGCGAATATGTCATTGGGATCGATACCGGCGGCACCTATACCGATGGTGTCCTGCTGGATCTGCAATCCCGTGAGATTATGGCTTTCAGCAAGACGTTGACCACCCCTGATAACCTTGCCCGCGGAATTAAAAAAGCCCTCAATGAACTCAACATAGGGAATCCCGCCGCTGTCAGACTGGTGGGAATTTCCAGTACACTGGCGACCAATTTCATTGCCGAAGGCAAAACACGCCGGGTCGGTCTGCTGCTGATCGGCTACGACCAGGAGTTGATGGTCGCCTATCATCTCGCGTCTAAATTACCCACCCGCCATTTCGCCCATTTCAGAGGTGGTCACACCACCCAGGGTATCGAGAAAGAGGCCCTTGATCTGAAAAGTATCGCGGCCTGGGTTACACAACACCACGGCGAAGTGGATGCGCTGGCCATTTCAAGCTACTTTAGTCCCCTCAATCCTTCCCACGAGGAGCGCACCCTGAAGTTGGTGCGCAACATGTGTGCACTGCCGGTGGTGCTGGGAAATCAGCTTTCAAAAAAACTGGATTCCATCAAGCGCGCCACCACGGCCTGCTTGAACGCCTCGCTGGTGGCTGTCATGCAGGAGTTTATTGAAGCCGTGCGCCAATCGTTGGTCGCCCAGGGAATCCGGGCGCCGCTGATGATCGTCAAAGGCGACGGTTCCCTGATGCCTTACGCGGATGCCATCCACAAACCGGTGGAAACCGTCCTGTCAGGACCGGCCGCCAGTGCCATTGGCGGACGCTTTCTTTCAGGACACGGCAATGCGCTTGTCATTGATGTGGGCGGCACCACCACCGATATGGCCCTGCTGGATCATTTTAAGATGACCATTTCGGAAGACGGCGCCCGGGTGGGCGCCTTTGAAACCGCTGTTGAAGCCGCCCGCATTCGGACCACCGCGCTGGGCTGTGACAGCCGGATTCGCTTTGATGCCGGTGATAGGGTTCAGGTGGGGCCAGAGCGGGTGGTGCCGCTGGCCCTTTTGGCCGCGCGCTTTCCCCGGGTTGAAAAAGAAATCTGTGACCTGAAAAAAAAGGGGGATTTAGAGCGTCGTGCGACTGATATCGAGTACTGGCTTTTGTCCAAAGCCATCGCTTCTCAAAAACGGGTGGCCGCAAATGGTAACCATCAGAAGTTGATCGCCCTGCTGACAGACGGCCCGCTGAGTTTAACGCAGCTGCTAAAAAGAATGGATGTCTATCATGCTTTGCAATTGAATGCGGATGCCCTGATCCGACAGGGTGCCATCGAACACGCAAGCCTGACGCCCACCGATCTTTTGCACGTGACCGGCCGGATGGATCTCTGGAGCACAGAAGCCGCCCGGCAGGCGCTGGACTATGCGTGCGCTCTGCACGCTAAGGAGCAGACCCGTGTTGTGGATCAGGTGCTTGATTTGATTGTGCACACCATGGTCAAAGAAGCCATTGTCTTTCTGGCACGCCAGGTCAGTGAAGCCCAATTGCCGGAACAGGTGAATGGACCATGGGGGCGCTGGTTGGTCAGCGAAGCCCTCCGCGAAGCCAATCCCCATCTGGCGGTTACCCTGACCAGCCGTTATCCCATCATCGGTATCGGTGCGCCCGCTAAAATATTCGTCGAAAAAGTCGCCGCCCACCTGCACACCCGTTTTATTTTGCCCGCGCATGCGCCGGTGGCGAATGCCGTCGGTGCGGTGGCCGGTTCGGTGGTCGTCACCAAAGAGGCCCTGGTATACGCCCGGGAAACTGACGGCGCCCGTGCTTTCGTGGCTCAAATCGAGGGCAGCAACGAACGCTTTGTCGACATCGAAGATGCCTGCCGGTATGCCGAAAAAATGATTGTTCAGCTTGCCCGTGAAGGCGCGATCGCAGCCGGTGCATTGGCACCCCAGGTTGCGCTTGAAAAACAAACGGAGGGCGCCTTGCTCAGAATAGTGGCGTGCGCAGCCGGAAATCCACGCCTGTCCGATCCGCAGGGAAAGCATTCCTTATGAACCGCTTCAGCTTAAAGGGACCGGCCGGCCGGGTTTTATTTCTGACGTGGCTGTTATTCGGGCTCTATTACGCCAGCCGCTTCAACTACTCGGCCGTTTTGCCGCTCATTCGAGCCGACCTGGCGCTGACCAATACCGGGGCCGGATGGCTGATCGCATTTTTCTTTGTAGCCTACACCGCTTTTCAACTTCCGGCGGGGTACCTGGGGGACCGCTTCGGACCCCGCAAAATCCTGACCGTCGGCGCATTGATATCCATAGCCGGCAATCTGATGATCAGCCAGGGGACATACTTTGGCGTCCTTGCAGCAGGCCAGGTGATCAACGGCCTGGGGCAGGCCGTGGGCTGGAGTTGCGCGCTCAAACTGGTTGTCAACTGGTTTCCGCGCGCCAGGCGCGCAACGGCGATCGGATTCTTTGTCACCTGTGTGGCCGTCGGAAGCAGCTTTGGCATCCGGTTCTCCGGGTACCTCGGCGATCATTTCGGATGGCAAAGTGCATTCGTGATTCCGCCCGCTTTGCTGGCATCTGTGTCGTTGGTGTTTTGGATCTTTGTCCGCAACAGCCCTTCTGAAAAAGGTCTTGCCGATTTTGATGACGAAACCCAGCTGGACAGCCTCTCCGGCGATTCAGCTGCATCCACGATCCGGCTGGTATTGACCCATCCCACCCTGAGGGTCGTGGCGCTGGTTTATTTTTGTTTTGTGTACGTGCAGTTTGGTTGCCTGGTATGGATACCCACTATTTTAACCGAAATCTACGCCCTGTCGGTCGATCGCGCCAGCACGATTGCAGCATTCGTTTTGATTCCTGGCATCTTCGCGTCACCGGTTGCCGGTTTTGTATCCGACCATTATTTCAACGGCAGACGCAAGCCGCTGCTTTTTATCGGGCTGGCAACCCTGGCGCTGACGACGTTTTTGCTGGGCATGGGAATCCGCCTGGCACCGGCCATCGCCGTGCTGATCGTGATCGGGTTTATGATTGTCATGCCCGATATTCTGCTGGCAACTTACCCTTCGGATATCCTCTCGCGCAAATTATCGGCAACAGGCATGGGCTTTTTGACGACCTTCACCAGCCTGGCCGGTATTTTGACCAATGTGGTTTCGGGCAAGATTGCCGATATGTTTCAATCCTTTACCGCCGTTGTCTTCTCGTTTACGATGATGGCCCTGATCGCCGCCGTTCTATGTTTACGCATCCGTGAAAAAGGATTTCATCCCACTGAAAGGAGGGCAAGAATATGATGATGCAACAACCGCAGCTGTATTTTAAACCCAAGCTTCAGGTGATCAATGATGACCAGATCAAACAGATCCACATGGCCGCCCTCGAAGTGCTGGAGCGCACCGGTGTAAAGATGACCCACCCCCGCGGCCTGGAAGTGTTCGACGGGGCCGGCGCCCGGGTGCAGGGCGATCGGGTTCGCATACCGGCCTGGCTGGTAGAAGATGCCATTCGCCAAGCACCGTCGCGCGTGGTTCTAGGAAATCGAAATGGCCAGCGCGCTGTCATCCTGGAAGGCGACACGTCCTGGTTCGGGCCCAGTCTGGACTGCATTGATTATCTGGATCCCATCACCGATAAGCGGTCGCGTTTTACCAGCGAGCACTGCCGCATCACCGCCACCCTGGCCGACGCCCTGCCCAATTTTGACTGGTCCATGGTCATCGGTATGGCTGACGATCAGCCGCCCGAAATCGCCGATCGGGTGATTGCCCGGCAGGCGCTGACCTATTGTGAAAAACCGCTGGTCTTTTGCTGTAACGATGCCGACAGCGAGCGCGCCATTTATGAAATGGCGCTGCTGATCTGTGGCGGCAAAGAAAATTTTGAAAAAGCACCGCTTATTGCCCAGTACTCCGAGCCGATTTCACCGCTGGAATATTATGATCCGGCCGTCGACAAGATGCTGTTCACCGTCGAGCACGGCATCCCCCTGATCAATTTTCCGGCACCCCAGGCCTGCGGTTCCGCTCCGGCGACCTTCGCCGGTACCATCGTACAGGGGAGTGCGGAATCCCTGAGCGGCCTGGTGCTGGCCCAGGCGGCCCGGCCGGGAGCGCCGTATATTTATGGCGCCCTGACAACCATCATGGACATGCAAACCTCGATATTTTCTTATGGAGCAGCCGAAATGAGTCTGATGGTCGGCGCCATGGCCCAGATGGCGCAATTTTACGAGCTGCCCTTTTTCGGCACCGCCGGTTGCACCGATGCCAAGTTCTGCGACCCCCAGGCGGCCTCCGAAGCCACTTTACAGTGCCTCAGTTCCGCAGCCATCGGATCCAGCCTGGTCCATGACTGCAGCAGCTGGATGGACCACGGGTCGCTGGTATCGCCGGCGTTTATGGTGCTGGTCAACGAAATCCTGCATAATGTGAATCAATACATGAAGGGACTGCCAATAACCGAAGAAACCCTGGCCGTCGATTTGATCGATCAGGTCGGTCCCGGCGGGCACTACCTGCAGGAAGACCACACCATGAAACACTTTCGTGAGGTCAGGTATTCAAAGCTTTTCGACCGGACCGTTTATGACCAGTGGAAGGAGATGGGCGCCAAACACTTTGAGGAACGACTGCGGGAACTGACGCAAGAGACCATGGCGCACCGGCCGGCGCCGCTGCCTGATGAAGTCGTCAAAGAACTGGACCGCATGCAGGCCCGGTGGGCGTAAGCGCCGTCTAAGCGCCATCGGATCAGAATCAAAGAAAAGCGGCTAGCCTAATGTTGCGACGAATTTTTGCAAATCCTTATCCACATCGGCGGGCAACTCGGGGGCTTCATAGTTGTTCAGGACTTGTTTTACCTTCATGTTGGCAGTGACCAGGCTCTGAGGGGACCCATTTGCCTGCCAGGTCACAAAGTCGTCACGGTTGGACAGGTGCGGTTGATAAAATTCGGTTCTAAAATGGTCGAAGGTGTGATCTTTGTCCAGAAAATGACCACCGGGTCCAACGGCCTTGATCACATCCAGCGCCAGGGTATCCGGGTTGACGTCAATCGCTCTGTGAATCCTTCTGGCCATCCCGCACATTTCTTCATCCATGATAAATTTCTCATATGACATGCAATTGAAGGATTCCAGGATACCGGCGCTGTGCAGCACAAAATTGGCCCCGCAGACAAGGGCCATTAACAGATTCATCATGGACTCATAAGACGCCTGGGCATCCGGTGATTTGGCGTCGCACACCGCTCCGCCGCAACGCGCCGGCAGTTTGTATTTACGGGCCATCTGAGCCGTGGCCGCAGCATTCATGGCCATTTCGGGCGAACCGATACTCAGGGTGCCGTTGCGCATCTCGGCATTGGAGGAAGCGCCGCCAAAGATGACCGGTGTGCCCTCGCGGATCATCTGGGTCAGCACAATTCCAGCCAGCACCTCGGCGTTCTGCAGGGCCAGATTACCGGCCAGCGTAACTGGACCTGTCGCCCCGGCAATCGCCAATGACGTAATCAACAGGGGTTGCCCGGCAGCAGCATATTCCATCAGGGCCCCCAGCATGCGGGCGTCGTATTTCAATGGGGTTAGCGGCCCGATGACGCTGACGATTGCGGGCGCCGACTCAATTTGATCCCGGCCACCGAACAGAAGGGCCGCCATTTGTATACAGTCGCTGGCAGCCTGGGCGCCCATGGTGCTGCCCATAAAACATTTATCCGAATATTTAACGGCGCTATAAATCATCTGCGCATGTCGAATTTCATAGGGCACATCGGTCGGTTCGACAACCGTACCGCTTAAAACATCCAGATGGGTACTGGCACCGGTTAGTTTGACGAAATTTTCAAAGTCCTGCAGGGTGGCTTTGCGCCGGCCGGTTTCAAGATCGGTGACAAAAGGAGCACCATAGCCGGGAGCAAAGACCGTGTTGCCGCCACCGACGACCACATTGTTTTGCGGGTTGCGCGCGTACAGCATAAAGCGGCGAGGCGCCTTTTTAATCTGCGCTTCGACCAGTCGCGATGGAAAAAAGACGCGCTGACCGTCGACCTTCGCACCCCCTTTTTTGAGCACCTCCAGGGCCGGTGGGTAGCCGACATCCATTCCAATTTGCTCCAGTATCTGCAAGGAAGTTTGATGCACCTTCTCAATCTGCGTTTTGGTTAAAATTTCAAAACGATGCATCCCATTTGTCCTTTCCATAAAATTTTAGAAGCGGTTTAAAAACCGCTTCTAGAAACTATTATCGAGACGAAATGATGTTGAAGTCAAGTAAAAAAGAAGGGGCGCTCCGGTAAAAAGAATGGGGTTTCGTCGCTGAGAAATAGAATGTTTCCGTAAAATTCTTGACAGGTAATATTACCTGTAATATGTTCTATATTACCTAATGTGAAAGGGTAAAATGTATGC
>JASFIG010000007.1:0-31127 GCA_050122795.1 Desulfobacterales bacterium | reverse complement strand
TTGACCGCCAATCCCGCACCCTGTCCGGCGGCGAGGTCCAGCGAGTGGCCCTGGCATCGGCCCTGGGATCTTCGCTGGTCAACACCCTGTATGTGCTGGATGAGCCCAGCATCGGTCTGCATCCACGTGACAACCACCGGCTGATCCGCATTTTAAAAGGGCTGCGCAACCTGTCCAATACGGTTGTGGTCGTCGAGCATGATCCTGAAATTATCCGCGAAAGCGATTTTCTGCTGGATCTGGGGCCCCGGGCCGGTGAAAAAGGCGGCGAGGTGATGTATTTTGGCCCCACCGCCAATGTCAACGGCTCGCTGACCGGCCAGTACCTGAAGGGCAAACGCCGCATCGGACTGGGCACCCAACAACGCAGCCCCCGGAAAAACCGCTGGATTACGATCAAAAAAGCAGCCGAAAACAATTTAAAAAACATCGATGTGCGCATTCCCCTGGGGCTGTTTGTCTGCCTGACGGGCGTATCCGGATCCGGCAAGTCCACCCTGGCCGAAGAAATCCTTTACAAAGCCGCCAAGCGCGCTCTGGGGGACCCCCAGGACCGACCCGGGCGGCACCAGAAAATTACCGGCATCGGCCACATCGATGATGTGGTCCTGGTCGACCAGCGCGCCATCGGCCGCACCCCGCGGGCCAACGCGCTGACCTACACCAAGGCCCTCGATCCCATCCGCAAACTGCTGGCCGCCACCGATGCGGCCCGCGCCAAGCGCTTCGGGCCCGGCTATTTTTCCTTTAACGTCGATGGCGGACGCTGTGAGACCTGCAAAGGCGACGGCTTCGAAAAGGTCGAAATGCAGTTTCTGTCGGATGTGTTCATCACCTGCCCCGAGTGCCGGGGCCGGCGCTTCAAGGAAGCGGTTCTGCAAATCACCTATCAGGGCAAGAACATCAACGATATTCTCAATCTGACCGTCAGCCAGGCCCTGGAATTTTTTGCCGATCAACCCAAAATTGTGACCGCTCTGCAGCCGCTGGCCGATGTCGGCCTGAGTTATCTGCGCCTGGGCCAGCCCATCAACACCCTGTCCGGCGGCGAAGCTCAGCGCCTGAAACTCTCGCGCCATCTAACGTCCAACGGCAAAAAGGCGGCCCATCGCCTGTTTATATTTGATGAGCCCACCACCGGCTTGCATTTTGACGACATCGGCAAACTGCTGGCAGCCCTGCAGCGCCTGGTGGATGGCGGCAATACGGTTCTGGTCATCGAGCACAATATGGATGTGGTCAAGACCGCCGACTGGGTCATCGATCTGGGGCCCGAGGGCGGTGATGACGGCGGTCGGCTGGTGGCCAGCGGCACACCCCGCCAAATTGCCCGCAACAGAAAATCGCACACCGGACGGTTTTTAAAAGCCTACCTGGATGGCAGGGGACGGTTGAAACGCCCCAAATCTGGCCGCCCGGCGGGAATTGCCGATCCGATGACCGGATTCGGCGCTTCAACGGCATCGGAATCCATTGCCTTGAAAGGCGCCCGCGAGCACAATTTAAAAAACATCAACCTGAGCGTGCCCCAGAACGAGCTGGTAGTGCTCAGCGGGGTTTCGGGGTCGGGCAAATCCACCCTGGCTTTCGATATTCTGTTTGCCGAAGGGCAGCGCCGCTACCTGGAAAGCCTGGCGCCCTATGTTCGCCAGTACATGAAAATACTGGAACGCCCGGATGTGGACCTGGTCACCGGTCTGGCACCGACGGTCGCCATCGAACAGCGCATCAGCCATTCCAGCCGGCGCTCGACCGTGGCGACCCTTACCGAAATCTATCATTTTCTGAGGTTGTTGTTCAGCAAACTGGGCCATCCGCATTGCCCGGGATGCGACCGTCAGCTGACAGCGCAAAGCCAGGACGCCATTGTCATGCAGCTGCGCAAACGCTATGCCCGCAAGCCGGCCACCGTTCTGGCCACCCGGGTTTTCGGGCGAAAGGGCTTTCATAAGGAGGTGCTGGCCCGGGCACTGAAAAAAGGATTCAAAAAGGCCCGCATCGATGGCCGCTTGACCCCTCTCAAGGAAGGCATGGCTTTGAGCCGCTATCACGAGCACACCATCGAGCTGGTCGTCGGGCGGCTGCCGTCCAAAGACCTGGCGTCGCTGGTGGATCAGGCGCTTAAAATTGGCAAGGGCAGCCTCACACTTTTGGAGCGCCACGGTCACGAAGAGATTTTCAGCCTATCGGGAACCTGCCCGACCTGCGGCATCAGTCTGGAGCCGCTCGACCCGCGGCTGTTTTCCTTTAACAGCAAACAGGGCGCCTGCCCGGATTGCGGCGGGCTGGGTGTGACCGGCATTGTGGAAATCGAGGATGATGAAGAACCCGCCGAAACCACAGTTTGTGCCGTCTGCGCCGGCAGCCGCCTCAAACCCCAGGCGCTGGCGGTCAAGGTTGGCGGCCATTCCATCTGGGACCTCGTGCAAAAACCGGCCCGCGACACATTTGACGCCATTAAAAAATTAAAGTTCCCCGGACCGCAACAGGCGATCGCCGAGCCGGTGGTCAGCGAAATCCTGACCCGGCTGTCTTTGCTCAACCAGCTGGGCCTGTCTTATCTGTCGCTGTCCCGCAGCGGCGACACCCTGTCCGGCGGCGAGGCCCAGCGGGTTCGCCTGGCCGCCCAGCTGGGCTCCAATCTAACCGGGGTTTGCTATATTCTGGATGAGCCCACCATCGGCCTGCACGCCCGGGACAACGGCATCCTGATCGATGCCCTCAAGACCCTGCGGGATCGAGGCAACAGTATTCTGGTGGTCGAACATGACGAGGAAACCATTCGAGCGGCGGATACGATCATCGACCTGGGACCCGGCGCCGGGCAGGATGGCGGCAGGGTTGTGGCCTCCGGCGCATTGAACCGATTGAAAAAAGCCAAATCTTCGATTACGGGTGCATTGATCGACGGCCATCCCAAAAAGATTTCTTCGCGCCTCAGGCCCTACCGCACAGCCAAAAAATTGAAGGTCCAGGGCGCGCAAACCAACAATCTCAAAAACATCAGCACGCATTTACCCCTGGGGCGCCTGATATGCATCACCGGCGTTTCGGGGTCGGGCAAATCCTCTTTACTCAAGGAAACGCTGTACAAGGGGCTGCGCAACCGCCTGCAGAAGAAAAAGTATCCGGCCGGCAGATGCAAAGACATTAAAGGCTGGCAGCAGATCCAACGGGTTCTGGAGGTGGATCACAGCCCCATCGGCCGCACGCCCCGGTCGGTGCCGGCATCATACGTCGGCTTTTTAAACGATATTCGCAAATTGTTTGCAATGACGCCGGCTGCCAGAGCCAGAGGCTATAAGCCCGGCCGCTTTTCTTTTAATGTGGCCGAAGGCCGCTGCGATGCCTGCAAGGGCCAGGGGCGGCCCAAGGTGGAGATGAGTTTTCTGCCGGATGTTTACGTGCCCTGTGAGGTCTGCCGCGGCAAGCGCTATAACAAGGAAACCCTGGCCGTCCTGTACAAGGGAAAAAATATGGCCGAGGTTCTGGAAATGACGTTTGCCGAGGCCGTTCGGTTCTTTTCAGCCGTGCCCCCTATTCGACGCGCCGTGCAGTTTGTGTGTGATGTCGGGTTGGGCTATCTGTGCCTGGGGCAACCCAGCCCCACCCTGTCGGGTGGAGAAGCCCAGCGTATCAAACTGGCCAAGCAGCTGGTGAAGCGCACAAACGGGCACACCCTCTACATCCTGGACGAACCGACGACCGGTTTGCATCTGGCCGACATTCAACGTCTGATCGGCGTTCTGCAGGCCCTGGTCGATGACGGCAACACCGTGGCCATTATTGAGCACAACATGGAGATCATCAAGGAAGCCGATTACATTATCGATCTGGGACCCGAAGGCGGCAATGACGGCGGCCGGGTGGTGGCCGCCGGCTCACCGCCGGAGCTTCTCAAATTTGCGGGCAAATCGCATACAGCCAGGTGGTTTCAGCAGTATCTTAAAGGTTCAAGGGTTCTGGGTTCAAAGGTTCACGGTTGAGAGATTAAGCGGTTTTGAGTGTCAGAATTTTCTAAATTTTAATCGTCATCGTCATCGTCATCGTACTCGTTCTCGTACTCGCTATCTCAACTTCTGAAATATGGCCGTTTTTAAACACTAAAAACCGAGGACGAGGACGATATTGAAGATGTGTTGTTTTTCCTGACACCTGAAACCTGAAACCTTTAATGATATAATTACAGATGATTAAAAAAGGATTGCTGCTGGAAGGAGCTAAGATTGATGAAAACCCTGAAGATAGCGGTTGTCCAGTTTGCGCCCGAGTTTGGCGACAAGCAGACAAACTTTGACCGCATGCAAAAGCTGGTGGAAAAGGTCACAGCCGATATGATTGTCTTTCCCGAACTGTGCACCACCGGCTATTTTTTTCTTACCCGGGAAGAAATTGATCGGGTGGCCGAGACCGCAAATGGCGAAAGCGGCGATTTTTTTCGTGGCATGGCAAACAAAAAAAATGCCGTCGTGGTGGCCGGATTTGCCGAACGCCACCGGAAAAATCTTTACAATTCTTGTTTTGTGGTCGTTCCGGAAGTCAAAAAACCATCTGTCTATCGCAAAACCCATCTTTTCTACAAAGAAAACGATTGTTTTGATCATGGCAACAGCGGTTTTTTTGTGGTGGCTGATGAAAAGCGCGATGTCCGCATCGGGCCGATGGTGTGCTACGATTGGCGCTTTCCCGAATCGGCGCGGGTGCTGACCCTGCTGGGCGCCGATGTCATCGTCTGCCCGGCCAATCTGATCACCGCTGCCTGGCAACAGGTGATGCCTGCCCGGGCCATCGAAAACAATGTTTATCTGGCGGTGGCCAATCGCACCGGTATTGAAAAAAGAAATGACGAAGAATTGAGTTTTAAAGGCCAATCCGCTATCTACGATTATAACGGCCGGAAATTGGCACGGGCCGGAAGCCGCGAAGACGCGGTTCTGGTAGCAGATATCACGCCGGCCAAAACACGCGATAAATCCTTCAACCCTATCAATAATGTTTTAAGCGACAGACAGCCGCAGCACTATAAGCCGCTGACAAATTTGTAAAATTCATTCTTCCCTGCTATACTGTAAAATTAGCTTTAAACCCTCATCTGATATCCGATGGCTGTGTTATAATCCGCTTCAAAATACTCGCGTACTATCGTGTACGCTCCGCTTTTGAAGCGAATTAAGCCTTGCCCTCGAATATCATCTAACCTTTTAATGCCAATTTTAAACATTTAAAATACTATATGTTCGGTGCTTTTGGCATCAAAATAAACGTAAGGTCCTCTACTGAATTGGAAGCGTTATGACTAAGAAATTTGAGGTAAAGACATCCGATTTAAGGCTGATTTGTGATCCGAAGATCTTCAAGTTTAAAAACACGTCCGAGGTCAAGCCCCTGGATACGGTGATCGGGCAGGAGCGCGCCGTGAAGGCCATAGATTTCGGCCTGAACATGGAAGATCCCGGTTACAATATTTTTGTGACCGGTTTGGCCAGCACCGGCAAATCGACGATTGTCAGGGATCTGGTCAACAAGCATGCCAAGCGTCTGCCCACCCCCAATGACCTGTGCCTGGTCAACAATTTCAAGGATGAATTCCGCCCCAAAGCGATCGTGGTGCCACCCGGAACCGCCATCCAATTCAGCAAAAAGATGAAACGGGCCATCGAAGGCCTAAAAAAAGAATTGCCCGAAATATTTGAAGACGATGCCTATTTAAAAAAATTGTCCAAATTAAAAAATACATTTGCGCAACAGCAGCATGCGCTTTTTGAAAAGCTGGAAGCGTTTGCCGCTGAAAAAAGCTTGTACATCGAGCAAACCGAAGACGATTTTCAAACCATCCCCATGGTCGACGGTCAAGCGATCACACCCGAAGAGTTTAGTGCCCTGCCGGCCAGCGCCAGAGCTAAAATCGAGGAAAATTTAAGGCTCGTTCAGGCTGAAATTGAGGCCATCGCCATGGAAATGGACAAAAACAATCTGATCTTGCATGCCGATATCGAAAAGCTGATGGATACCTACGCGTTATCGGTGGTTAAAAAACGTCTACGTCCAATGCGCAGGGAATTTAAAGCCTGCGAAGCCATTGTCGCCCACCTGAATTCCGTTCAGGAGCATGTCGTCGAAAATTTCAATTTGTTCATTCCGCCGAAAAAAAGTGAAGCGCCGCCAACGGAGCAGGCGCCGCGCAATGCAAACGCTTCTTTTCAACAATATGAAGTCAATGTACTGGTGGACCAGGAATCCACCAAGGGTGCGCCGGTGATTTTCGAAACCAATCCGACATTTTATAACGTTTTCGGGCGTATCGAAAAACGCGCGTTCATGGGAACCATCAACACGGATTTTACCATGGTGCAGGCCGGCTCTTTGCTGAGTGCCAATGGCGGCTTTTTGATCATGGAAATCGATTCGGTGATGATGAATCCCTACGTCTGGGAGGCGCTGAAAAGAACGTTGCGCACCAAATGCCTGCAAATCGAAGACATCCCGGAAGAAACCGGCTTCGGCACCACTTCTCTGAAGCCGGAGCCCATCCCGCTGGATGTGAAGGTCATCCTGCTGGGCAGCTATGAAATCTTTGAAATCATTCAAAGCGAAGATCTCCGCTTTAATAAAATATTCAAAGTGCGGGCCGATTTTGACTCGGAAGTCGATCGCACGCCGCGCACCATCCAGCAGTATGCCCGTTTTATCGCCCGGGTTTGCCGGGAGGAAAGCCTGCTGCCGTTTACTCCCAGAGGCGTGGCCCTCATGGTGGAGTATGGCGAAAAATATGTCTCCAACAAGCATAAGCTTTCGATTCGATTCGGTCCCATCCTTGGCATCCTCAAGGAAGCGGATTACTGGGCCCGCAAGAGCAACGCCCGCCAGGTGACGGATAAGCATGTCATTAAGGCTTTTAACGATCACCGCTTCCGTCACAATCTGTATGAGCACAAAATGCATGAATCTTACCTGGACAACACTATCATGATCGATGTAAAAGGCGCCGTGATCGGGCAGGTCAATGCACTGGCGGTCTACCAGATCGGCGAATTCGCTTTCGGCCGGCCGGCGCGCATTACAGCCGAAACCTATATGGGCAAACAGGGCGTTGTGAATATCGAGCGCGAAGCCGAGCTCAGCGGCAGCACCCATGACAAGGGCGTCTTGATTCTGTCCGGATATCTGGGAAGGACCTTCGCTCAGCAGCACCCGCTGAGCCTGTCGATCAGCATCACCTTCGAGCAAAGCTATTACGGCATCGACGGCGACAGCGCCTCATCCACCGAGCTGTATGCCATTATTTCCAGTCTGGCAGGCATACCCATCAAGCAGGGCATTGCGGTGACCGGATCGGTCAATCAGAAAGGGCAAATACAGGCCATCGGCAATGTCAATCAGAAGGTGGAAGGCTTTTTTGAAGTTTGCAAAGAAAAAGGCATCACAGGCCGGCAGGGGGTTATCATACCGGCGGCCAATGTCCAGAATCTAATGCTCAAAAAAGAAGTGATCGATGCCGTCAAGAAAAAAAAGTTCCATATTTACAGGGTTTCCACGGTTGAAGAGGGCATTGAAATTTTAACCGGTGTTGCGGCCGGCAAGTCCAATAAAAAAGGTATTTATCCCGAGGGAACCGTCTACGGCGCGGTTCAACGAAAGCTCACGGCGTATATCAAACAATCCGCAAAGCTCAAAAAAGAAATTGAAGACCCAGCAAACTAGTTCATTCCCGGATGATTCCGCATGATTCACCCCTTCAAAGGGCGGTGTCCGGTTAATTCTGGAATCTTTCACATCACTCTTTTCGGCAACCGCGGGCAGCGACCCCATCTATTCGATCTGAAATTCCTCAATTATTTTTCCCCTTTCGATAAAGTGAGCGATGTCGTCATGCGCATTTTTATAGACCGACATGGCTGCCGCTAACTTATTGACGATCGGGTCGTCAGCGCCCAGCATTTCCTCTGTCTTCAAAAATAAACGCTCAGCTTTTGCGAAGTGATTCGAGATTTCAGCAAATAATTGTTTGCGTTTCTCATGTCGCCTGCGCTCTTTGGCAATGATCGGTAAAAGCCTTCGAACTGAATATTCGACTAATGCATCCCTTGGCGTATCGTATTCACTTGAAATTGAATCCAAAAAGGATAACGACCTGCGACTGATGACAAAAGTTTTTTGGATACGTTCATGAGGATCCAATTCAATATTTGCCAGCTCACGGGCCATGTCCTTTAATACCTGAGCATCTTCCATCAAGTGGTCAAAAACTGATTTTTGTTTGATTCCCAGCTGAGCCGAAAGAACAGTAATCGCATCAATACAGCCTTCAGAGAGTCGAAATGTGGCGCGCACCGACTGTCGACCTCTGAGATCCATAGCTGATGGTTTAGATGCCAAAAAGCTCGTATCAGACTGATTTTCATCTGTTTTTTTCATAGCATAACTCCTTTTGAACGCAACAGAACGGATCATTATTAAACTATAATAAATCATTTTAGTAATGCAATATTTTTTTTATTGCAGATCTTGACAACAAGCAATTTGTTTTTAGTTTATCAGTTATAATTGAGAGTCGTAATGTTAAGGGTTTTAATCTTAATGACATTTCATTGTTAACGCTTATAGGGAGGTGCCAAAATGATTTATCGCAGATTTTTTAATGTGCCCACCTGGAGAGTAAAAACCCCGTGGGAAGAATTGCATCGGATGAGACAGCAGCTTGATCAGATGTTTGATGTTGCTCCCGGCCAACGCGCGAGCGCCGGTGTATTTCCTCTGATTAATCTGACCGAAGATAAGGACAACTTTTACGTGCGCGCCGAATTGCCCGGCGTTAAAGGGGATGAGCTTGATATTCAGGTGACCGGCAAAAACCTTGCTATTTCCGGTGAAAGAAAGATCGCTGCAGCAGAAGAGGGCGCCCGATATCACAGGCGGGAACGCGAGGCCGGCACATTTTCCAGGATGATTGGTCTTCCAGCCGAGGTTGATTCGGATAGAGTAGATGCCAAACTGGAAAATGGAATTTTAAATATTGTGGTTCCAAAAGCGGAAATCGCAAAACCCAAACAGATTAGCGTTCGTTAGAGAATAAAAAGTATCACAAAGGAGGGATTTGGCAATGGCTGATAAATCGAGTAAAGAACTTAGAGTCAGGGAAAAGCAAGAGGTGGCTAGTCCTGCTGAGCAAACAACACCGGGATTGGTTTTCACACCTGCTGTCGATATATTTGAGACTGAAAAAAGCATTACCCTGTTAGCCGACATGCCGGGGGTTAAGGCAGATGATTTGACGATTGATCTTCGTGACAACACCTTGACGCTGTCGGCAGATATTACCGCTGTTGACAATAGCGACGAAGAAGAATTACTGGTTGAGTATGAAACCGGCAGATATTATCGACAGTTCACGCTTGGCGAACTCATCGATCAGGCCAATATCGATGCAAAGCTGAATGATGGTGTCCTGCGGTTGACGCTGCCAAAGATTGAAAAGGCAACGCCGAAAAAGATTACGGTAAAAACAGGCTAAAAGAAATCTGGAGCCGGAAATTCGTTCCAGACATCGTCAGATAAGTTCCGGCTCCATTTTATTCAGAAAACAAAAACAATTTTTTTTAAAAATGCTACATGCATTCGCCTTTTGTTTAATTGGTGCTGATCCAGGCTGATAAAATAGGAGGTGACACAGCGAATAAATACTCCGCACCCCGCCTCCATTTTAATGAAGCCCTCGGTTCAAATTAGCTGAGCCTGGTTTGATCAAAATTACAATCGCTAAAGGTCGTATATTCAGTTAAGGAGCCCTGTTATGGCAAAAAGCTATTTTGCAATATTGGGGATTTCACCGAGCGCCACTGTAAATGAAATTAGAAGTGCCTATCGTCGTCTCGCAAAGGAATTTCATCCGGATCATTATGAAGGCGGCAGCCGGAGATTCCGCGACATTCAGGAGGCCTACTCGGTGCTCGGAAATAGCGGCAGGCGAAGAGAATATGAGCAGAGCATCCGTAAAGTATCACTCCGAACACCGATTCGCCCTGCAGCTTATTCTGAACCGGAGCCGTTGATTCCGGAAGATAGACCCGTCGATATCGGAAAAGTTTCGCCTGTGCGCTCGTTTCAGTCCTTTACACCTTCGTTTGACGAAATTTTTGACTGGTTGTGGCGTAATTTTTCCGATCTGGCTCAGTCTAAATCCGGACACGTGAAAAACCTGACGCTCGAAGTGCCGGTTTCTAAGGAGCAAGCGCGGCGAGGCGGAAATGCCAGGATAATGGTCCCCGCCCAAGCTGTATGTCCGACATGTCGCGGACACGGGGGTGTGGGATTTTATGAATGTCTGCGATGTGCCGGAGAAGGTATGATCTCCGGCGAGATCCCTGTTTCCGTTTCATTTCCGCCGGGCCTGACAAAAGATCATGCCGTTATGATTCCTTTGGATCGATTCGGCATCCCCAACACGCATATTACGGTATTATTTAGGCCAACGGCGACGGATTGAATTCAAAAGATATCTTCGAGAATGTATAAGGGTTAAATCATCCAAGACCAAGGGTGCGACCTGCACCGTCTATGTGCCCCACATCATTCCACCTTTCGATAACCCATCGGGCTGTTCCGTAAAAGATGCCATGCGTGACGATCGTCAGGCCGGCATTGTGGGTCGTAAAGCATCGCGGACGATCCAGCGGCAGACCGGCAACGTAGCGAAAAAGGCTGTCGAGAACCCCGCCGTGAACGACCAGCGCAATGTTGGTGCCGGCTCTCCGGTTGAGCAAATCGTTAATAAATGAAGCATTCTGCTCGTAATGCTGCTGATGGCTTTCACCCCCGGGGATCACATAATCCGGATCATTCTGATCTAATTTATCCAGGATCTCTGAGTACCGGGCTTTTATCTCCGGAACAGTCAAACCTTCAAGCACGCCATAATTTCTCTCACGAATGCGACTATCTGTTTCTACCGTATGGCCAGTGTAACGGGCAATGATGGCCGCGGTTTCTTGTGCGCGTCCCAGGTCGCTGCTGATCAGGGTATTAAATTGAAATGCTTTCATCCGAAGCCCCAGGGTCGCGGCCTGATTCCGGCCGATTTCAGTCAGAGGGCTGTCGCCATGACCCTGGTAACGCTGCTCTGCATTCCATTGCGTTTCACTATGGCGTATGACCAACAACGTTGTCGTTGGTTGTGTTTCCATACCCATTTTCCTTTCATATGAATCAACGGACACCTTCTATGGTATCCAATAAGGGTATTCATCTTTTATGAATTGTCATCTGACTCTGGAATATATCAGATTATCGCTGCCAGGCCAGTTATGTTTTCCCCATGCCACTGTGTCGGCGACAAATGAGCATGTTGCAGAATGACTGTATTGATGATTTCACCCTGTATTCCTTCCATCCGCTATATAACCATTTCATCATCCCTAATTTACGTTTGATCGCCTTTTTATCGCATGCATGGATTCTTTGAATTAAACTGATTCCAAAAAATTGAAGGGAGGGTAGCCATGCTTGATACATCCGTTTCAAGACGATCATTTATAAAAATTTCGGCCATGACCGCCGCTTCCATGGCTTTGGACTGGAACCGCATATCTGCCCATGCCGCCAAAATGGGTCCCCCGGAAAAATATCCAACCGTTATCATCGGGGCCGGGCTTGGTGGGCTGGTTTGCGGGGCATACCTGGCAAAGCAGGGGATTCCGGTAACAATTGTCGAGCAGCACAGCATACCCGGCGGTTATGCGACTTCTTTTGACCGGGCGGCAGGCAAGTTTACCTTTGAGGTTTCCCTGCACGGAACTTCTATCAATAATAACGGCTCGGCGCAAATATTAAGTGACATCGGTGTGCTGGACAAATTGAAATTGGTACAGCTGCCGGAGGTTTACCGATTGAAAACACCGGCGCTTGACATTACCGTTCCCCAAAAAGATCCGCAAGCGTACATTCAGCTGCTGTCTCGGCATTTTCCGCATGAAGCCCAAGGGATTCGAAGTTTCGTCGAAGAAATGATCGCCATCTCCGATGAAGTCAACAAGTTGAGTCGTAACAGGGGCAAGTTTATTAGGCTATTTTTTCCGTTTCAGTATTCCAAGATGTGGCATGTACGCGACTTGACACTGTCGGATATCATCAATGAACATGTGGCCGATCCGCAGGTCCAGAGCGTGCTCTCTGCGCTCTGGGGCTATTACGGTTTGCCGCCCTCCAGGCTTTCTGGTTTCTATTATGCCAACGCCACTGGAGACTACCTCAAAAACGGGTCGTATTATATCAAAGACCGATCCCAGGACTTAAGCAATGCCATCGCCGAAGTCATTGAAACCAATGGCGGCAGCATATTATACGACTCGCCGGCCACCAGGATTCTTGTCAAAGACGGTGCTGTCGCAGGTATCGAACTCGACAGCGGCAAAACCTTGCCCGCACGTGCGGTGGTGAGCAATGCCAGCGCGCTGTTTACATTTCAAAAAATGCTGCCGGCTGACATTGTACCGGCCGATTATCTGCGTAAATTGACTGCATATAAACCCAGTATCTCTTCCTTCGTTGTGTGGCTCGGGCTACAGGGCGATATCACGACCAAAACAAAAGCTTTCAGCACCTTTGTATCTTCAGGATTAAATCCGGACGAGGATTATGAATCACGATTAAAGGGTAGAATTGAAAAGGGTTCTTTCGGGGTCGCGGTCTACGACAATATTTATAAAGGCTATTCAAGGCCTGAAACATCCACCCTGCAATTGATCTTTCTATGCGGTTACGAACCGTGGCGCCGATATGAATCGGATTACCGCAACGGCCGCAAAGAAGCCTATCGTCGCGAAAAAGAGCGCTGGACGGATATTTTGATCCAGCGGGCTGACAGGGAGCTTATCCCCGGCCTGTCATCGATGATTGCGGTCAAAGAGGCCGCAACGCCCTTGACCAATTGGCGATATACGGGTAACACAGAGGGTGCCATTTATGGTTTTGAACAATCCATGGACAATGCCTATATGAATCGTATCCCAAACAGGACACCGGTTAACGGTCTGTACCTCGCCAGTGCCTGGGGCAATCCGGGTGGCGGTTACGGCGGTGTCTTCCGGGGAGGACAGGGCGCTTTTGAGGCCCTGATGGAAGATTGGGGTGCTTAAAAGGCAAACCGCCCCAACATTGAAACGACCCGAGTTGAACCTTTGAATGCTAAAGGGCAGTATTCACAGACCATTGCATCTAAGGGATGCTTGCCGGAATCATGATGAACTATGCCAGCGATCAGCTCACAAAAAAGTCGGTCATCAAGTTTCTTTTTTATACCTTTATCTTTAACACGCTGATCGCCGTTTTTTTAACCGGTATAAAATTCGGTGACGGATTCTTAATTAACTTTATCTTCTCTCAATGCATCGGTTTGTCCATCTGCAGCTGTGTTTTGATCGCCCATCGCTTTTTTGCAAATGCCAGACCCTTTTTTAAGGCCATATTGGTTGCAGCAGCGCTGATTATCGGGACAATAATGGGATCCTATCTAGGTTCGGTGGTTTCGGGATTAAGTTCTACTTCGCTTTTTGAAAAACACAGCCTGCTTCAATTACTTTTTCTAGGGGTGATGTTCGGCGTCATTATTACCTATTTTTTCGCTTCCCGGGAGCAAATTGCCCAGTCACAGGCCCGGCTCCAGGAGGAAAAGATAAAGAGGCTTACCAGTGAAACAAAAGCGATGGAAGCCAACCTCAAGCTTCTACAGGCCCAGATCGAGCCTCACTTTTTGTTTAATACCCTCTCAAATGTGTTGAGCCTGCTGGACAGCAACCCGCAGAAAGGCAAATCCATGCTGGTTGACCTAATTCAGTATCTGCGGGCATCGCTTTCGAAAATAAGAAAGGCGCAGACCACTCTTGGTCAGGAAATGGAGATGATTGCGGCTTATCTGAACATCTTTAAAGTTCGAATGGGCGGCCGATTAAATTATAAAATCGATCTGCCCCGAAATTTAAGATTCATTTCCTTTCCCCCGATGCTGATTCAGCCTCTGGTTGAAAATGCCATCATACACGGTCTGGAAGCCAACATTGACGGCGGGGAAATCCGAATCAAAGGAGAATTAAAAGACGATTTGCTGCGCCTGGAAGTGGTCGATACCGGCGGCGGGTTCGAAGAAAATGCAGAGGGCGGTTTGGGTCTGTCCAACCTCCGGGAACGCTTGCAATTTTTGTACGGTAAGGAAGGACGTTTAATCCTGGAGCAGAACCAGCCGCACGGATTAAAAGCAATTATTGAGGTGCCGCATGGCGAATCCTAAAGCCATCATTGCCGATGATGAAGAGCAGCTAATTTTAAGTTTAAAATCAAATTTGCGGCAGCTCTGGCCCGAACTGGTCATATGCGGTCAGGCGACCAACGGCATCGATGCATTGAAATTAATAGACACGCATAGACCTGATATCGCCTTTTTGGATATCAAAATGCCGGGTTTATCCGGTATTGAAGTCGCTCAACAAATCAGTGTCAACTGCCAAGTTATCTTTGTTACCGCTTTTGATCAGTTTGCCATCGAAGCCTTTGAAAACGAAGCAGTCGATTATTTGTTGAAGCCGGTTACCGAGGAAAGGCTTGCCAAAACAATCCATAGATTAAAAAAGCAAATCGTGGATATTTCCATTTCGCATGCTGATTTTTCCCGAAGCATGGTTCGGTTGCTGGCTGTTTTGCAAGATGGGCAGCGTAGCGGGTATTTGAAATGGATAAGAGTGCGTCAGGGCGATAAATTGAGGCTGATCTCAGTCGATGAGATCTGCTATTTTAAATCCGAGGATAAATACACGCTGGTCAGGACCGTTGAAAGAGAATCTCTGATAAAAAAAAGTATACAACAACTATGTGAAGCGCTGGATCCCGAGCAATTCTGGCGCATCCACCGCAGTACGATTATCAATGTCAGCCGGATTTCTGTGGTCACGCGCTCTTTTGCCGGACGCTATCTTGTCAAGCTAAAAGATCTGCCGGAAACCCTGACCGTCAGCAGAACTTATGCGCACCTGTTTAAACAGATGTAACAGTGAAATGGCTTATAGCCGAAAGCTCGATCCCGATGTGTTTCGAGGTACTCTCCAAAAATGCCGATTCTTCAATAGCCTCCGCAAAGTTCCCTCATCTTCTATCTTAATATCTGCAATTGTATTTTTAGCTATGAGTAACTTACATTCGAACTGAATTTTGTATAGCGGCCATACATCGCTACACGATACTTACGATGAATTTTATAACCTCATCCGAGACAAGAACTGAAGGTTTTTGGAGAATCAACTGCGTTTTTCAGAGCAAATAATCGGCCATCAGCACCTTATCGTTTCAGATCGGCCATCAGCGCTTCAGCGGCCCGCCGGCCCGAAACCAAAGCCCACTGGGTGGAAGGCGCACTGTGATATTCCCCGCAAACATAAATTCTCTCTTTAATCCGAACGGCTGGAGCGGTTGGATCCGGCAGGGGTGACGCCTGATCAGACAGCGCGTGCCGGATGCGATACAATTTTAAAAATTGCCAATCCGCAACCGCTGACCCGTACCAGTCCTTCAGCTGATTTCTGACTTTTTTTTCCAGGGCATTATCCTGCACATCCTGATGGCCGAGAACCACAACCGATACCAGCGCCTGTCCCTCCGGCGCATAGGTCGGCGCCACCTGGCTGGGTACGCTCAGGCTGTGGACCGGACCGCCGCCGTCAGCGTTGAGTACCAGAAAAGGCTCTTTGATCGGTGGATGACTGGCGTCATAGTACACGCATGTCACCGGACGGGAAGCAATCGCTTCGCCGGCTTCCAGCAGACGGGCGGCTTCTGGCCCGTCGGTGGCCACCACCACCGCCCGTGCCCTCAATTCTTCGCCGGATTCGAGACGGATCTGGCCCTTGCTTACAGATGCCACTCGCACGCCGGTGCGGACAGCATCTGCCGGAAAATTCGCGGCCAGCTGCCGCGGGATGGCCTCCATGCCCTCGGCCGGCAGGGTGGCATCGCCCTGGACAAACATGCGGAACACAAATTGAAAGAAATTGCTGGACACCCGGATGTGCGGATCCAGGCATACGCCGCTGAAAAACGGCCTGAAAAATCGCTCTGTCATGGTTTCGGAAAACCCCGCGGTCCGCAGGAAATCCATCGTCAGCATATCCGGCTGCCGGAAAAGATCCGCCAGCGAACCGCGACTGACCCGGCGGCTTAATCGCACCAGTTTTAGACGGTCGGAAAAAGAACCGATCGGCGCCCGCAGGGTTTCCTTTACATATTGCGGCATGCGCCGGGGATCGGCCAGGCGATGAAATTGGGCGCCGGCCCGGATGATGACGCCGGGTGCAAAGGGGCGCAAATTTAGGGCTTCATAATCCAACTGGTTCCGGGCCTCGGGATAGGCATCCTGCAGAACCTGAAAGCCGCGATCCAGCAAAAATCCATCGATCTGATCGGTCTTCACGCGCCCACCAATGCGGTCGGATCCCTCGATGATGTGAAAAGGGATACCAGCCTGGTGCAGCCGCCGGGCACAGCTCAGGCCGGCAATTCCCGCTCCGACGATGATCACCATTTCAGTTTTGGTTTCCATTATAATCGCCTATTTCGTATCTGACATATCACTTAGTGTCATGTGCACTAATATGACAAAAAAATCCATTGCTTCCTGTTTACCGATTTGAAACCTTTTATTGAGAAAATACCAAGCATCAAATGACAAAAAACAAACAATATCCAAATTCGAAATATCAATGATTCATACATGTTTTGAATTTGATTCATTGGATTTTGAGATTTGTTTGAAATTTGAGTTTTGAAGTTTGGGATTTTATCGACTTTATTGTTAATAGCAAATTTTGAATCATACCACTCCCGGTGAAGTAAATTACACAAGCACGACACCACGAGCCGCCGATATGCCAGTAGGCCCATTAAGTTATTGCAAAGACCTTATGGATTATTATGTTAACGAATGGTTAAAAATCAACGTGAGGGCGATCAGACCATGCTGAAAAAGAGCCTCTTGGAAATGACCCCGGCCGGCATTTACTGCCGGCACGGCGATTTTTACATCGATCCGTGGCAGGCCATCGACCGCGCGGTCATCACCCATGCGCATGCCGACCATGCCCGGCCGGATTGCCGGCGCTACCTGGCCGCCGCAGCCGGCGAGGGGCTTCTGCGGCTGCGACTGGGCGAAGATATCCGGCTGCAGCCGATGGCCTATGGCGAAACGGTGGCGCTCAACGGCGTCTGTGTTTCATTGCACCCGGCCGGACACGTTCTCGGATCGGCCCAGGTCAGAATTGAACACAAAGGTCAGGTATGGGTGGTATCCGGCGATTATAAGATCGAGACGGATACCACCTGCGCTGCTTTCGAGCAGCTCAAATGCCATACATTCGTGACCGAATCAACTTTTGGCCTGCCGGTTTTTAAGTGGCGACCACAGGCTGAGATTTTCGCAGATATCAACAGCTGGTGGCGGTCCAATCAGGCCCAGAGAAAAACCAGCGTCTTGTTTGCCTATTCGTTGGGCAAAGCCCAGCGGGTCATAGCCGGCCTGGATGCGTCCATCGGCCCGATTTTTACCCACGGCGCGGTTGAAAATGTCAATCGATGTTACCGGCAGGCGGGCATAAGGCTGCCGGCCACCCGTCACGCAGCCAGCGTGGGCGATAAAAACGCTTTTGTCGGGGCGATGGTGGTGGCGCCGCCCTCGGCCGAAACGCCGGCCTACACCAAAAGATTTGCCAATACCAGTAAGGCCTTTGCCTCCGGGTGGATGCAAATTCGGGGCATACGCCGGCGGCGGGCCGTCGACCGGGGATTTGTGCTCTCGGATCACTCCGACTGGAACGGCCTGATCAGCACCATCATGGCCGGCGAAACCGAGAACGTCTGGGTGACGCACGGCTACTCGGCCGAAGTCGTTCAGTATCTGAGGGAGCAGGGCATGAACGCCCGTCAGGTCGAGACCCAGTTCAGCAGTGGAATCGATCGCACCGAGGCTTAAGCCACACCTGCTTTCACATACTAAAAACGGTATCTTCATGAAATTATTTTCGCAGCTTTATACAGCCTTAGATGAAACCACCCGAACCAATGTCAAAGTTCAGGCGCTGGTGGATTATTTTCAGCAGGCGCCCCCGGAAGATGCCGTCTGGGCCATCCATTTTCTGATCGGCCGCAAGCCGCGGCAGGTGGTTCCAACGAGAAAGCTCAAGGAATGGGCTGCACAGCTGGCCGGTATTCCGGACTGGCTGTTTGGCGCTTCCTATGATGTTGTCGGCGACCTGGCCGAAACCATCACCCTGGTGTTGCCCCTGAACACCCGGACACAGAATCGGCCCCTGCACGTTTGGGTCGAGGAAATCCTATTGCCGCTGCGGGGAAAAGACGAGGCCGTTCAGCAGAGGGCGATTACGGATGCCTGGCAGCAGCTCGACAACCCGCAGCGATTCGTGTGCAACAAACTGATCACCGGGGCTTTCCGGGTAGGGGTATCCCAGCGTCTTGTGACCCGGGCCCTATCGCAGATGAGCGGCATCGATGCGGCTGTAATTGCCCATCGCTTGATGGGCGAATGGACGCCCGAGGCCGAAACCTACCACCAGATTCTGTCAACCGATACACGCGACACCGACATCAGCCGGCCCTACCCGTTTTATCTGGCCTACCCGCTCGATCAGGACGTTGCCGACCTGGGCGCCATTGCAGACTGGCAGGCTGAATGGAAATGGGACGGCATTCGCGCCCAGGTGATCAAGCGTAAAGACCGGGTTTTTATCTGGTCCCGCGGAGAAGAATTGGTCACCGATAAATTTCCGGAAATCGTGCAGGCGGCCGAAAGATTACCTGACGGAACCGTCCTGGATGGTGAGATTCTGGCCTGGCAAAATGGACGACCCTTGAATTTTTCGGAGCTTCAGCGCCGCATCGGCCGTAAAAACATCGGCTCCAAACTGCTTAAAGAGGTGCCGGTAATTCTGATGGCCTATGATATTTTAGAGGCTGATGGAAATGATGTTCGCGATCGCGCCCTCACGCAGCGCTTTGAGGCCCTGACCCGGACCCTGGCTGATTTACCGCAAGAACGTATTCTTAAAATATCACCGGTCACAGGCGGCAGCTGGCAGCAGCTGGCCAAAGCCAGGGAGCAGGCCCGCAGCCGGGGCGTCGAAGGGTTGATGTTAAAGCGCCTGTCTTCCCCTTACCGCGTGGGTCGCCCGCGGGGTGACTGGTGGAAGTGGAAGGTGGACCCGCTGATGATCGATGCCGTCCTGCTTTACGCCCAGCGCGGTCACGGGCGGCGATCAGGACTCTATACGGATTACACCTTCGCTGTCTGGGATAAGGACCAGTTGGTGCCGTTTGCCAAAGCCTATTCAGGATTGACCGATGCTGAAATCCGCCAGGTGGACCGCTTCGTTCGCACGCATACGCTGGAGCGCTTCGGGCCGGTACGCTCGGTTGAGCCGCAGCTGGTGTTTGAAATCGCTTTTGAAGATATTCGCCAATCGTCCCGTCACAAATCCGGTATCGCCGTTCGATTTCCGCGCATATCGCGCTGGCGAACCGACAAAAAAATTCAGGATGCCGATTCGCTGCAAACCCTGAAATCACTGCTGACCGCTGCCTAGTGTTCGAGGAAAGATGACCGAACTTCAACCCACATTTGCGAAACAATATCGACCGGCATTTGACCAAGTGACGCGCTGGTTTCGATCGCAAAACTGGCAGCCGTTTGATTTCCAGATACAGGCCTGGCGGGCCTACCTGCAGGGCCACAGCGGCCTGATTCATGCGCCCACCGGTATTGGAAAAACCTATGCTGCCTTTATGGGCCCGTTGGTTGCAGCGCTGACTGAAAAGGACAACAGCCGCACGGCCAAAGGTCGACTTGCAGGCAAACACGAAAAGATGACGCCGCTAAGGGTCCTGTGGCTGACCCCGCTGCGCGCATTGGCGGCCGATATCGGCCAGGCCTTGCGCGAGCCCGCGGCATATTTTGAGCTCGCCTGGACGGTGGAAACGCGCACCGGCGATACGCCGGCCTCGACGCGCGCCCGCCAGCAAAAGAATTTGCCCACGGTTTTGATTACCACCCCTGAAAGTCTTTCGCTCCTGCTTTCATATCCGGGAGCACGGCATAAATTCGAGTCTCTGGCTGCCGTTATTGTCGATGAATGGCATGAGCTGATGGGCAGCAAGCGCGGGGTTATGGCCCAACTGGCAATGGCCCGGTTGCAGGGCTGGTGTCCAAGCTTGCGAATCTGGGGCCTTTCGGCAACACTGGGCAACACCGATACGGCCCTGCAGGTATTACTGGGAGACCGGGCCGTGGCCGGGCGTAAGATACAGGGGTTGATGCCCAAGGAAATCGTCGTTGACAGTGTCGTGCCCGAGCACATCGAGCGCTTTCCCTGGGCCGGGCATCTGGGGATCAGGCTATTGCCGCAGGTTATCGAAACGATTGCAGAAGCCCGCAGCACCCTGGTATTTACCAATACGCGCTCGCAAACCGAAATCTGGTATCAGGCCATCCTGGGAGCCCGGCCCGATTGGGCCGGCCGCATGGCCCTGCATCACGGCTCGCTGGACAAAAAAAAACGCCGCTTAGTCGAAAACCAATTGCAGCAGGGCCAATTGAAATGTGTGGTCTGCACCTCGAGCCTGGATCTGGGGATCGATTTCCTGCCGGTCGACCGGGTGATTCAGATCGGCAGCCCCAAAGGTATTGCCCGCTTGATGCAGCGCGCCGGACGCAGCGGCCATCAGCCGGGTGAGATCAGTCGTATCACCTGTGTGCCCACAAACGCGCTTGAGCTGGTCGAAATCGCAGCAGCCAGGCAGGCCATTGCCGAAGGAGACATCGAGCTGCGACACCCGGTAATCAACCCGCTGGATGTCCTATCCCAGCATCTGATCACCGTCGCCGCCGGCGACGGATTTTCAGCCGCAGATATGTACCGGGAGGTCAAAACCACCCATGCCTTCAGCCAGTTGACCCACAACCAATTCACACAGGTCCTGGACTTTGTCACCAGCGGCGGCCCGACATTGAAAGCATATGCCGAATATGCCCGGCTGGTCCGCAAAAACGGCAGCTACCGCGTGCGCAGCGAGCATATCCTCAGAAGGCATCGCATGAACATCGGCACCATAACCAGTGACGCTGCCATAGCCGTTAAATATCGCAATGGACGCCGGCTGGGGACGATTGAAGAAAGCTTTGTCTCCAGACTCAAAAAAGGTGACCATTTCATTTTTGCCGGCCACAAGCTGGAGTTCATCAAGGTTAAAGACATGACCCTGCTGGTCAAGAAAGCGGACTCGCTAAAGGGACCTGTCCCGCAATGGATGGGGGGCCGCATGCCGCTGTCAAGCCAGCTGGCCTACGCTGTGCGGCAGCAAATGAAACGCGCCGGTCAGAATTGTTTCGACACAACCGAATTGGCTGCCGTCAAACCGCTGCTCGAATTGCAGGCCCGATGGTCGCTGCTGCCGGGTGAAGATTTGTTGCTGATTGAGCGCCTCAAATCCCGAGATGGTTTTCATCTTTTCGTTTATCCCTTCGAGGGCCATTTGACGCACGAGGGCCTGGCGGCCCTGCTGTCCTATCGACTGTCGAAACTGAAGCCCCTGACGATTTCCATGGCCGTCAATGACTACGGCTTCGAGCTTCTGTCCGATGAGACCATACCGTTGCAACGATCGAATGTAAGGGTGCTGTTGGCCACCGAAAACCTGCTGGAAGATATTTTACAGAGTGCCAATGTGTCGGAAATGGCCCGACGACAGTTTCGCGAGATTGCCAGAATTGCAGGGCTGGTCTTTCAGGGCTATCCCGGCAGACCCAAGAAGAACAGTCAGATTCAGGCATCCAGCAGCCTGATTTTCAATGTTTTCGAACGGTATGACCCGAACAATTTTTTAGTGGCGCAGGCCAACCGTGAAGTTCTGGAAAACCAGCTGGAGCATCAACGCCTGACGGCAACCCTCAACAAGATGTCGGCAAGCCGCATCCGCATTGTCGATGTCCGGCATCCCACGCCGCTGGCCTTTCCCATCATGGTCAACCGATTGCGGGCCAAGGTCAGCTCGGAAAAATTGACGGATCGGGTCCGCAAAATGCAATTGCGGCTCGAATCGGCGGCGGATCGCGTTTCGTAAGAAGCATGATAAAGGCCTGAAGCATCAACCGAAAAGGTGCGCAGAATAACACGACAACTATTTTGACGATTGAAAATGAAAACCACCTGCCTGACCATTCAACATAATCACTTTCTGCTCATGGCCCAGCGCGCGGCCCTCTGGAAGGAGCAACAGACGCTGCTGATTGCCGATCCGCATTTCGGCAAAGCGGCGAGCTTTCGTTTGCACGGTATTGCCATTCCCCGGGGGACCACCCGCTATGACCTTGACCGTCTATCTGAGTTGATCCGCTTGTACCGGCCCAGACAACTGGTCATCCTGGGCGATCTGATTCATACAGCCCGCAGCAAGAGCCGCGATGTTTTGCTCGAATTACGGCAGTGGCGCCTTAAATTTTCGGATCTTAAGATCCGTTTGATCCAGGGCAATCATGACCGTGGCGCCGGCGATCCGCCGTTGGAATTAAACATTGACCGCATCCAAAACGAATACCGCGTGGGTCCCATCATATTTACCCATCAACCCTGTCAGCGATCGAATGGCTATACCATTGCCGGGCATGTCCATCCGGCCGTCCGTTTAAAAGGCAAAGGAAGGCGCCATGAGCGCTTTGCCTGTTTTTGTTTCCGTGCCGATTATGCTATCCTGCCGGCATTTGGCAGTTTCACCGGACATCACCTGATACGCCCCTCTGGTGAAGATCGCGTTTATATCGTGGCAGAAGGGCAGATCATGCCGGCGCCTACCGGCATGGCTTCGGATTCAAAATAGGATATCAAACCATGATCAAAAAACAGCTTCCCGCAGAATCCCTCAAAGAGCGGTTATTGGCCAGCGCCAAAGATCGCCTCTATAATTTTTTGCTGGCCGACGGTGTTGTCCGGGGTGCGGTTTTAAACGGCACCCATATGGTCAATGAAATGCGTGCCAACCATGAACTCGGTATTCTGGAAACCCTTGTGCTGGGGCGTGCCTATCTGGGTGTTGCCTTGATGTCCGCCAATATAAAAGGCATCGAGAGTGTCAGTATAAAAATCGATTGCTCGGGGCCGATCAAAGGCCTAACGGTGGAAGCCAATACCTTCGGTGAGGTGCGCGGGTTTCTCAAAAACGTGCCGATCCCGCTTGACAAACCCATGGAAAATTTTGATCTCTCCCCTTTTTTCGGCGCCGGATTTCTTTCCGTTATCCGCAACATGGCAGATGCCAAGCAGCCCTTTACCAGCAAGATCGCCCTGCAGTACGGCAACATTGCCCAGGACCTGGCCAACTATTACCTGACATCCGAGCAAATACCGACCGCATTTAATCTGAGCATTAAATACGATAGAGAAGGCGAAGTGACCGGCGCCGGCGGGCTGTTCCTGCAGGCCATGCCCGGGGCCGATGAAAGTCTGGCTACCGAACTGGAGGCGTTGGTGGTCCGGTTTCCGTCTTTGGGTGAGGCCTTTACGGAGGGGCAGGTACCGCAAGCATTGATACAGGCGGAGTTTAAAAAATATTCACCCCGATTTCTGGCCGACAAACGCATCGAGTTTATGTGTCATTGCAGCCCGGAACGGTTGCGCCGTATTTTAAAGATGCTGCCGAAGAATCAGTTGCAGGATATTCGTGATAACGGCCCGTTTCCACTCGAAATGCGCTGCCATTTCTGCAATACGTTATATCATTTCTCGGAAGAAGAAATACAACAAATCTACGCTCAACGTCAAAAATCCTTATAGCTTTCCAGCATCCCTATTGTGCTTTAGTCCCTCCTGCCTGCTGTTTTTTAAGCTGGGTGACCATCTGATCGATGGAAATGCCGTTAGGCGCTACCGCAATCGGATTAACCTGCAGCAACCCCTCCCAGGCCTGGACGGCGCCGTTGGCATCGTTTAGATCATGCAGCAGGACAATGCCCTTGTTCATACGGGAAACCTCGTGTTTGGGGTCCACGGCAATGGCCTGATCAAAGGCTTTGATGGCTTCTTCAGGCTTGCCGCTGCGCCGGTACATGACGCCCATGTCGGTCCAGACATTGGGGTTATTGGGATCCAGCTCCAGCGATTTGCGGTAGGCGTTGATGGAAGCGTCATATTGATCGGAATCAAAATAGGCGTTGCCCAGTTCCGTCCAGGCAACAGCATTATTGGGTTCTGCCTCGGCTCGGCGTTTAAGGGCAGAAATCCGGTCGGAGCTCACCGGTGAAGGGGCTCCCATTTGAGGCGGCGCGGATGAAACCGGAGCGCGCGAATCGGACTTGAAAACCGCAAAGACGACCCCGCCAAAAAAGCCCACCGCCAGGCACAGGAGCGATACCATTAAGAAAGTCTCTTTGCGTACATATTGACCCTGGCTTCTTTTTTGCTGTTTTACCAAATTCCCCCCAAAAACTGTCGATTTCCAACAAATATAAGCATTAAAGCACGACGGTAAACACTTATTGCCGTGCCAGACCGGAATTCAACCAGACCCGGGAGTCGCCGGGTGTCATTGAATGCCGCGTGTGTTTTGACATATTCGCCAGAATACTTAAATTGTTTGCAAACAATTGCCGGGAAACGATGCATTCGACTCATTATGGATCAGAGCGCTTAGTCCGGCACCATTTACAGGAAATCAGAAAATGCGAGCGACATCATCACTCCTAAAATCGATGCGTGCGACAGCAATCCGGGCACCACTGGCCGGGTTGCTCAGAATGATGGTTGCGGCCGGCATCATTTCAGCCATCATCTTCGCTTTGAACGTATCTTCAGCTCCAGCCGCTGAAAACAGTGCTCAACATCGACTCCGGGTCGAACTGTTTCCGAATCAACATCGACTGAAGGTGCAGGATCGAATAACATTTGACGAGGGCCCCGGTGACAGCCTCACTTTTAGGCTTACACCCCGGGCCAAACAACTCGAAGTGACGCAAAACGGCAAGCCACTCAATTTCGACTTTGAAGAAGGTCTGCTGCAGATGAATTTGCGGTCCGGCAACCCAAATTCGGACATTCAGATCCGCATCGGCTATACGGCCGTCTTTGACGATCCAGCTCCTGTCCGTCCGGTAAATGCCGACAATCCCGGGTACGGCGTCAGTGCCACAGTCTCCGAGCGCGGCAGTTTTTTGCTGGCCGGCTCCGGCTGGTACCCACAATGGGCCGATGGACATTCTACTTATGAGTTGAAAGTCATCGCTCCCAGAGGGATGCTGGCCGTAACGGCCGGACAACTGGAAGGGCACCGAACACAAAACGGCAAGTCCGTGTCCAGCTGGCTGATCAAGGATCCCATCAGGGGACTCAGTCTTTCGGTCGGGCCCTATATCGTGCGCCAGAAAAAGGTGGGAAACATAATCGCCGCCACCTACTTTTTTGCGGAAACCGACCACCTGGCCGGGGCCTATCTGGAGGCAACAGCCAGATACCTGAAGTTGTATCAGGATCTTTTTGGCCTCTATCCATTTGACAAGTTTGCCGTTGTCGAAAATTTCTTTCCAACCGGATACGGCTTTCCCTCCTACACCCTGATTGGCGGCCGGGTATTGCGGCTGCCGTTTATCATCCATACCAGTCTGGGGCATGAAATTGCCCACTGCTGGTGGGGTAACGGGGTGCTGGTTGATTACGCGTCCGGCAACTGGAGCGAAGCATTAACGACCTATGTGGCGGATTATTTGTACAAGGAAATGAAGTCCGGCGAGGATGCCCTTACATATCGCCAGCAAATTTTGCGAAACTATGCCACCCTGGTCAAACCGGATCAGGATTTTGCGTTGCATCGGTTTCAGAGCCGTTATGACCCGACCACCAAAACCATCGGCTACGACAAGGGGGCCATGGTGTTCCATATGCTTCGCAGACATTTGGGCGAAGACGCGTTCTGGGGAGCCCTTAAGGATCTTTACCGGCAGCGACTGTTTAAAACGACATCATGGCGTGACATGCAAAAAGCATTCGAGTCCCGTGCCCAGCGCTCGTTGGCGGACTTTTTTGATCAATGGGTATTCCGCAAAGGCGCGCCCCAATTCCATCTGGATGCGGTTCGGTCCCGGCAGAACGGCGACACCTGGATCGTCGAGGGTCATATTGTTCAACAGAATCCTGATTTCAGCTTTGAGCTGGATCTGGCGCTGCAAACCCGTGATCAAACCATTTCGCAAACCATCCGGGTGACAGATCAAGAAACCCGCTTTCAGATCGTCAGCCCTACCATGCCGCTCAGGCTCCAGGCGGATCCGGATGCGGATATTTTTCGGCAGCTCTTTCCGAATGAAATACCCCCGGCCATCAATGCGTTAAAAAGTTCGCGCTCGCTGCTGGTGCTGCTGCCGGATCAACTTGAGCCGGATATTGAAAGCGCTACCCGAATGTTGCTGCGCTCTTTGGGCGTCAAGCAGTATACCATTGTGCGAGAGAGCAACCCCGACCCAAAAGACCTGCGCCAAAAAGACATATTGATAGTCGGTTATCCAAACCGCAAGGAATTGCTTGTCAAATTACCCGCCCAGGTTGCCATCGAGCCAACATCATTTACACTAAACCGCAATATGTATGACCGCTCAACGGACGTATTTTTTGGGGTATTTGCCCATCCGCACCGCAAAGACAGGGTGACGGCCTTGTTTCTGCCTCTGTCGGCTGCGCATGCCAAAGAAGTCGCCCGCAAGGTGACTCATTACGGCAAGTACAGCTATCTGGCATTTCAGGGGGGAGCAAACCGTGATAAGGGCTTTTGGTCGACCGAACAATCCCCGCTTGAATATCATTGGCGCCATAGCGGCAGTGCAACATCGCAAACCCTTGGACGAGTTCGCGATGTGAGTGTCTTTTGAGGATGTCGGTCGCCGGGTTCGATAAAACATTTTGAGAAGGATAATAAGGAAAATTCTTATGTTAAAACAGATCATCATCGTTTCGGTAACCGTATTTTTGTTGAGCACCAGTTGCGGGGCCGGATCTGAAAGTGGAAATTACCGCCTTTGGGATCTTAACAGCGAAACGGAATTACCGCTTTCACAGGCGGTTTCAGAATTGAAGAAAAGCCGGATTGTACTGGTCGGTGAGCATCACAGTAAGGTAGCCCATCACAAGGCACAATTGGCCGTTGTCCGGGCACTCAAAGAGGCGGGCCTCGAGGTGGCCATCGGCCTGGAGATGTTTCGCCATCAGAGCCAGCCGGCTTTGGATCGGTGGGTGGCCGGTGAAATCGATGTGCAAAGCTTTGAAAAGATCTATTATGACAACTGGAATTTTCCCTGGCAGGCGTATGGCATGATTTTTGACTATGCCCGGGAACATAAAATACCGATGATCGGGCTGAATGTTCCGCGGGAAATCACCCGCAAGGTATCCCGCAACGGCTTTAAATCGTTGACACCGGAACAGAAGGGACAACTGGCCGAGGTCAGCTGTGTGGTGGATCCGCAATATATGAACTACATCCGGCAAGCCTTCGGCGGTCACGGCCACGGTCAGCTGAATTTCATCTATTTCTGCGAAGCGCAGATGGTCTGGGACACGGCCATGGCCGTTTATTCTCTGAACTACCTGGAACAAAATCCGAATGCCGTAGTGGTCATCCTGACCGGTGTGGGTCATGCCCAGAAAGGTGCCGTGCCACGGCAAATCAGGCTACGTTCGGAAATACCTTACACGGTAATATTGCCGGAAGTGCCAGGTGGTATCGACCGCGAAACCATCAGCACAAACGAGGCGGATTACCTGATGCTGGATCTGGATTGATCGTGTTGCGCGTTACGCGTTGCGGGTCACGCGTTCATCCGATCGAAGTCGGAACACGCAACGCGCAACCCGAAATTGGTAATAGACGGCAAAATGAATCATGCAGTTAACTCAGTTCGTCTGCCTAAATGGTATGCCCGAGGAAAACACATGAACTACTGCAGCAACTGCGGAAATAGCGTAAAATTGGGAACCCCTCCCGGCGATGATCGGCCACGCCATTTGTGTACAGCGTGCGGCACCATCCACTACGAAAATCCAAAGGTGGTGGTCGGCTGCATACCGGAAATGGATGACAAAATTTTGCTCTGCCAGCGGGCCATCGAACCGATGCACGGCAAGTGGACTCTACCGGCAGGCTATCTGGAGAACGGCGAAACTGTTGCGCAGGGTGCGCAGCGCGAAACGCTTGAAGAAGCCGGGGCCCGGATCGAAATTATCGCACCCTATGCGCTGTTTAATATCAGCTATGTCAGCCAGATCTACGTGATGTTTCGCGCCCGTATGATCGACGGCCATATCGAGGCCGGCAGCGAAAGCAGTGATGTGCGCTTTTTTTCGGAAAGCGAGATTCCCTGGGATGAAATCGCTTTCACCGTGATCGAAGCCACACTGCGCCAATACTTTAAAGACAAACCTGCCGGTTTGTTCCCCTTTCACATGGGAGATATTTTACCGAAAACAAGAGATAATGCAGGGGAGTATTGACGGGTGCGGTATCGATTATATAAAATGGATCTATTCTTACCCAAAATGTTGTCGCAAGCAGGGGGCACATGGCACCAGAACAACATATACAAAATCACGCGTCTTTAAGCATTCTATATGCGCTGGTGCTCGCATTAGCACTTTTGTTGCTTTCCGGTTGCGGTGATAAAAAAGAGCCGGCCACCGACCAGAACACTCAAGGATCATCTGAAAGCTTCACATTTTTCGAATTGGGCAAAAATTCGCGCTTTTCCGATGGTGTTCGTAAAAACTTGAACCGACAGCTGGGAAACGACGCCATCGCAAAGCGAAGTCTGCTCGATTTGGAAATTAATTATCCCGGCTTTCTGCAAGAATATTTTCCTGCCTTACAGGCATTAAACCTCCAATTGAACCCGCCCACCCGGGCCCGCGTCGACCACAATATCTTAAAGCTCATGTATCGCTACGCCCGCAAAAAAGATCTGCCTTTTGACTATGTTGAACTGATCTTTTCAAACTACACCCAGCATCCCCTGCTGTTTAAAATCGACTTTAAGGAAGATGAGGCCAATGTTGTCCAGACCCTGAAGACAAAATACGGAGAGCCCCGGCTGATTGCCTGGAGGGATAATACCGGCCAATCCATGTACTGGCAGAAAAATAAGGACTTTTTGATCGTATCCCTCGTCCCGGATCAGTTTGGCAAACCGGAATATCAAATCCGTATCTTCTTCGTCGAAAACGTCCAGACGCTGCTGGAAAAAGAAAAGGCTGAAAAAGAAAAACAGGAGCTTCGGAGGACTAAATCGGGCCGAAAAGCCTTTTAAACTGATTTCAGAGCATTCATCTTTTGTCCGGGGGCTGTGTTACGATCCGATTTAAAATACTCGCGTACTGTCGTGTACGCTCCGCTTTTAAATCGAATCGCGCCTTGCCCTCGAACAAAACCTAAACACTCTGAAACCAGTTAACACTTTTTCTACAAAATTTCTCGCATAGTTAAAAGGACCCAAAAGCATATTAAATTTCCATAATGAATTCAGATAAAGACAAGTCGCAGTTGCCGATCACATCGGATTCATCGCGCACCCCTGTTCCGGAAAGCTTTGAGATCCGCGGCGCACCCGGTATATTACCTCCCAGCGATTCGATCCAGCTGGATGAAAAAATGGCCGTAGCCCGCGACGAGGGTTTTCATCCCCTTTCCATCGAGCTGGCCATTGGATCTTATGAAACATCTGCCGCACAAAAATTGCTTCAATTGGGCCTTGTGATCATTGCCGCCGTTCTGGTGGCTTTTCTTTTCCCGTTTGACCGATTTTTCAAGCTCCAGACACAGGAACTCGGGACGATGACAATCGGTGACCCCATCAGGGCAAATGTGTCTAAATCCGGTCAACCGTGGCTAAAAACGCTGCTGGAAATGGATCGGCTGTATTTTCAGGAGGGCAAACTGACCGAAGCCATTCAGGTGGCCGAGAGAAACCTGGCACAGGTACCCCGAAAAGACTGGGAAAGCTGGCACAAGGTTCACTACCGGTATTGGGAATTGCTGGCCGACGCCGGAAAGGCACCGTCCCTTAAGACGGCCACACAGTCCTATTTGGAAAATCTGCCGGAAGATCCATTTGCCAATTATTATGCAGCCCACGCCTTCCTGGCGGCTGTTGAGCCCATGCGGTCGTTTACCAGTGATATGCGTCAGGATTTCCGGCTTGAAGCCGAGACCCTCTTCGGGCAAATCGAGCGCGCTGGAAAGGCCCTCAGGGCCCGTCAAAAAGCAGAAAACACACCGGAACAAAGAGACCTATTAGAGAATCTTTATCAAAAACTACGTCTTCAACAGGCGCGGTTGTTCGTATTGATCTGGCGACTGGGCGGCTATAGAGAAGACAAACACCCTGACGTGGTGTACCGGGACAAGGCGCTGAATATTCTGGAACAGGACGCGCTTATCAACCTCAAAGAAGCCAAAGTGCTCAAAATTGCCATCTATAACCATATCCTGGATCGCTGGCACTGGTTTGAGGGCCAGCAGGTCATCCAGGGGATGAAGCAAAGACGCAAAGCATTTGTCGCTGAACTTAAAAAGCTGCAACGGGAACTGAAAAACACAGAAGCGCTATGAGCGAATCCGCAAAATCTACAGATAAAGCAGGCCGGGCACCCTCTACAGGGGGCGGTCTGAGATCCGGTGTGGCTGGGATTTATGATCCCAAATGGATCGTGGTGGCGCTGTGTTACATTGCCGCTATTGCACTAATGGGGCAGGATCCCTGGTATGGCGACCGGCAGTTTACCTACAACCAGGGCATTTTTGTGGGGATTCTGGCATTTCTCATCGTGGCCGGATTCTGCTGGGAAAGCTATTTGCTGGGTCGTCCCAGCGGCGTCAATCTGATTCTCCAATTCCTGCTGATCATCCCGCTGACATTGTTGATCGGACGCATTGCGGGGCTCCCGTCGGCTCCGGAAGCTTCCTATGGTTTTTTAGGCCAACTCAAGGACTATGTGTCGCATGTCAAAGACGAAATCGGCTTTGGGAGCGTTTTACCGCTCTGGATCCAGGATATCTTTCGC
>JASFIG010000006.1:0-31628 GCA_050122795.1 Desulfobacterales bacterium | reverse complement strand
CGCCACGTTTAATTATTCCCTGCTGGGGATGTGTTAAAGTGCTGGCTGGCATTGTAACAAACTAAACAATTCTTCCCGGTCGAGATTCGGGAACCATTCCATATGATGCCCCGAATGTTGTATCGCAAGTCCTCCGTGTTTAGGACCGTTTCTGGGGGGACTGCCATACGCCTCCGCTAAACTCCCGTAAAATATCTGACTATGAAACGATTAACAACCATAACTTGAACCTATCTCAAAAATGCATCTAACGCCCAATGGCGTTGTTGCAAACCGATTCAAAATGCTCGAATACTGATGTGTATGCTCCACTTTTGAATCGGTTTACGTCGCGCCCTTGGACGTGATCTACTATTTTTGAGATAGGTTTTTGCAGCTTGTCCTGCCTGAAGCGATACGCTAGCTGATCCGAACACGTTACCGACAATGCATCGATCCTATCGCCAGGGCGACTTTATCCCTGTTGGGTGAAACCCGACAGGATTTTTCATCTTTAACCCAAAAGGAGATTAATTCCCATGTGTCGCTTATTTGCCATTACCAGCCAGGAGCCGTTATCCCCGATGGTTGCTCTCAAGGCGCTCGATGTGATGCGCGAAGGGCACGATTGCTCGGGTGTCGGGATTTTCCTGCGTGATCTGGCCGGCCCGTTTGAGGAAATAAAAGATGCTCCCATATTATCGGGGATTTTCAGCGATAAAGGCTTAAAACGGTTAGATACCTTTATGATGGATATCGGCTTTATGACCAAGTATAAAATTTCGGTCAAATTGCCCAAGGTCCCTCCGCCCGGAGTTCCCAAACGCGATGTTTATCTGATCCGGGCCTACGAATATCCGGAAGAGTGGGAGGATATGAGCCAGTCCCAGCTTTACGAGCAATTGCTTAAAATCAGGCTTCGGCTCAGGGCGATGGGGGAGGAGAAAAAGGACATGATCGTTTTTTCCTTCTGGCCGGATGTCATTATGATCAAAGAAATCGGAGATCCCATGCTGGTGGCCGAGCACCTGAATCTGGACCGCAAAGAGCTGAATGCCAGGGTGATCATGGCCCAGGGGCGGCAAAACACCAACTATGCCATTACCCTGTATGCCTGCCACCCGTTTTTCATCCAGGGCTATGCGACCATGACCAATGGCGAAAATACCGCCTTTGTACCGATTCGGTCCTTTTTGGAGTCCCGGGGATTTGACGGCTATTCGGGCTACGAATCCGATTCAGAGGTATTTACCCATATCCTGCATTACACGGTCAAAAAACTCGGGCTCAACATCGAGACCTATAAACACATTATCACGCCGCTGCAGGATGAGGATCTGCGCGATCATCCGAATAGCCATTTTTTAAGGAATTTGAAACAAACCTGCCGCCAGTTGATTATCGACGGGCCCAATTGCGTCATCGGCTGTTTGCCCGACCACAGTGTGTTTATGGTCCAGGATCGAAAAAAACTTCGACCGGGCGTGGTTGGCGGCAAACCCGGTGTCTATGCTTTTTCTTCAGAACTGTGCGGGCTGGACGCCGCCATTCCGAATCGGGATAAGAGTAAGGATTTTCAACCGATGCATCTGGACACGGCGTTTGTCGGTCCGGGTCGTCAGGAGGTTACGTTATGGAACCAGAAAGACCCATTGCCCCTTCCACACTGAGTGTCAAGGATTTACCGTGGCAAATCCTATGGGATCTTGACAAATGTACCCTTTGCGGTAAATGCACGGCGGTGTGTCCGGTAAATGCCATCGAGCTGGGGGTATTTCGCAAGCGCATCCTGGAGCCCCCGGCGGACATTACTCAGGAGACGGCCACGGCTTTTAAAAGCTATTACGGCATCCGGCAAAAAACAGATCCGGCCTACCGATGCGTTGGTTGTGCCATGTGCACCATGGTCTGTCCCAATGATGCCATTGTGCCCTGTCGCGCGGATGAGTCTGATAAACTTAAATTTCACGTCGACCAGGGTGGTCAGCCGCGCAGACGGGGCGGGCGGCGCAATGTGCCCGGGGGCGTTTTAGACCGCTTGAAATTTATCCGCATATCGATGTTGACCGATCCGGCCCTGGATGCCGGCCGGCATGAATTTGAACTGCGCACCCTGCTGGGTCGCGTTTTGCCGCCCGAAGAGAATTTAAAATTTTTAAGCGTCAATGGCTGGATTCCGCCGGTGCGTGAAATCTATCCGTTGATGATCGGCGCCATGTCCTTTGGTGCCCTGTCCCCTACCATGTGGGAAGGGTTACAGATGGGGGTGGCCTATCTAAACGAAGAACTCGGGATGCCCGTGCGCATTTGTACCGGAGAGGGCGGCTGCCCGCCGCGGCTGCTGCGGTCGCGATTCCTAAAATATGTTATTTTACAGATTGCCAGCGGTTATTTTGGCTGGGATGAAATTATTCACGCCATCCCCGAAATGAAAGAAGACCCCTGCGCGATTGAAATCAAGTACGGTCAGGGGGCCAAGCCCGGAGACGGCGGTTTGCTGATGTGGTACAAAGTCAACAAGCTGATTGCCGCCATCCGCGGTGTGCCCACCGGTGTGAATTTGCCGAGCCCGCCCACCCACCAGACCAAATATTCAATTGAGGAATCGGTGGCCAAAATGATCCAGTCCATGTACATGGCCTGGGGGTTCCGGGTGCCCGTTTATCCCAAAATATCCGGCACCTCGACGGCGATGGCGGTCTTAAACAACCTGACCCGTAACCCCTATGCCGCCGGGCTGGCCATTGACGGTGAGGATGGGGGCACGGGCGCTGCCTATAACGTGTCCATGAACCACATGGGGCATCCCATTGCCAGCAACATTCGCGACGGCTACCTGACGCTGGTGGAATTGGGCATGCAAAACCAGCTGCCGTTGCTGGCCGGCGGGGGTATCGGCAAGACCGGAAATCTGGCAGCCAATGCGGCCGCGCTGATCATGCTGGGTGCCAGCGGGGTACAAATCGGTAAATACGTCATGCAGGCGGCTGCCGGGTGTCTGGGATCCGAATCCGACCGCTGCAATATCTGCAATATCGGCCTTTGTCCCAAGGGCATCACCTCCCAGGACCCCCGTTTGTACCGGCGGCTCGATGCCGAGCAGGTCGCCCAGAGACTGGTCGATCTTTATTTGAGCTTTGACACCGAACTGAAAAAAATCGTGGCCCCGCTGGGACGATCAACCTCATTGCCCATCGGCATGTCCGATGCGCTGGGCATCGATGATCCCAACATAGCGGAACGGTTACAGATTAAATATGTCGTATAACCATAACGCCTGCGGAGCAAAAATGGCTTAAGCACCCGCTCTTATCATAAATAGAGATAAATTCGAATTTCGAATTTCGTGTTTCGGATTTCAGATTTCTCCTGATGAACTGATGTGGAGAGAACATATGAATAAACAGAAAACAAACCATCACGCACAGACCCGGGTCATCTCGGGTCATTTCGGCGGCAAGCGGGTAGAGTCGAGAATTCTGGAAGAGCAGATACAGGATGCGGTGGCACAAGGCCAACGCTCACTTGACATTCATGCCTTTGGGCAGCACGGGATCGGCGGACGGCTCTGGAGTGCGGGTACTGATCCCGTTCAAATCAAGATATCCGGCCATCCCGGACAGCGAGTCGGCTCCATGGGTTTTCCCAACACATGTATCGAAGTGTTGGGGCCGGCATCAGATGATGTGGGCTGGTTGAATGCCGGGGCCGAGATCGTCGTGCATGGAAATGCGGGCAATGGCTGTGCCAATGCCATGGCCCAGGGCAGAATTTCCATCGCCGGTAACATCGGTGCCCGCGGCATGACCATGACCAAACACAATCCGCGCTTTGCACCGCCCGAGCTCTGGGTGCTGGGTTCGGCCGGCGATTATTTCGGTGAATTTATGGCCGGCGGAATCGCGGTGATTTGCGGGCATGAGGCCCAGAATCCGGAGAACGTTCTGGGTTATCGTCCCTTTGTTGGTATGGTCGGTGGCAAAGTATTTTTCCGCGGATCTCAAGTCGGTTACAGTCAAGCCGACGCCAAACTGATTCCGATTGGCGATGCGGACTGGGAATGGTTAACCGAAAACCTGAAAGCCTTTTTACAGCGAATCGATCGATCCGAGCTGCTCAAAGGGTTTTGCGACCAAGCCCAGTGGCAGCTGCTGGCGGCCCGCAGCGCGCAGGAAAAAGTGTCCAGTCCGATGCGATCCATGGCATCATTTCGATCGGACGTCTGGGATAAAGAGCTCGGTCAGGGCGGTTTGATTGGTGATCTGACACAGCTGGATCGCTCCCCGATTCCCCTGATCACCAACAGATATCTGCGGCGATTTGTTCCGGTCTGGGAAAACCGCAAATACGCAGCTCCCTGTGAAGCCACCTGCCCGACCGGCATTCCGGTACAGGAAAGATGGCGCTTGATCCGTGAAGGACGCGTCGATGAGGCCGTTGATCTCGCTTTGGGCTATACGCCTTTTCCGGCATCTGTATGCGGTTACCTGTGCCCCAACCTGTGCATGCAATCCTGTACGCGTCAAATTTCAGCTCTGGCACCGGTGGATGTCAGCCAGCTGGGACAGGCCAGCCTGAAGGCCGAACTGCCGGATCTTCCGCCCGAAAGCGACAAGAAAATTGCGATCATTGGCGGGGGGCCGGCCGGTATATCAGTCGCATGGCAACTGCGTCAGGCCGGGCACCAGGTCACCATTTACGAGGTGGCCAAACGGCTGGGCGGTAAAATAACGCGCCAGATTCCCGAAAGCCGCATCCCGCAGGAGGTCGTCACCCAGGAAATGGGACGGATCGAAAAAGTGATCCCACGGATCAACCTTCAGCAACCGCTGGGTGCCGAAGACATCACCCGGCTCAAAGAAGATTTTGACTACGTTGTCATTGCCACGGGCGCGCAAAAGCCCAGGCGCCTGCCGATACCCGGCAACGAGAGGGCTGTGACCGCATTTGAATTTCTGGAAAATGCCAAAGCCGACAAGGCCAGGGTGGGTGAACATGTCGTCATTATCGGTGCCGGCAATGTGGGCTGTGATGCGGCCGCGGAGGCTCATCGTCTGGGCGCCCACAAAATCACCCTGCTGGACATTCAGGAGCCGCTGTCTTTCGGCAAAGAGCGACAGGCGGCCGAGGCTGTCGGCTCCGTATTCAAATGGCCGGTGGTTGCCGAGGAAATTACCGCCACTGGCGTTAAGCTCAAATCGGGAGAGGAACTGCCGGCCGATACCGTCATTATTTCCATCGGCGACGTGCCGGATCTGGAATTTATTCCCCCAAGCGTCCGGACCGAAAATGACTTTGTTAAGGTCGACGAAAACTATCAGACCTCAGACATGCAGGTTTTTGCCATCGGCGATGTGGTTCGTCCGGGTCTGCTGACCGAAGCCATTGGCTCGGGTCGCGTTGTGGCTCGTACGATTTGCGACCTGATAGAGGGCAAACGCCCGGCTTTTGAAAAGCGCCCCATGATCGATCGCCAGCGGGTAACCCTGGAATATTTTGATCCGCGAATCACCGAGTTTGCCGATCTGGATCACTGCGGGTCGCAATGTTCATCCTGCGGTGCCTGCCGGGACTGCGGCATCTGTGTTGCCGTCTGTCCCCAGGCGGCTATCAGCAGAAAAGGGCTTGAAAATAACGGCTATGAATATGTCGTGGATGAAAACCTGTGCATTGGCTGCGGCTTTTGTGCCGGCGCCTGTCCGTGCGGGGTGTGGGATTTAGTGGAGAATACACCCATCGAATAAATGCTATCTTAAAAATGCATTAACGGTTCTTGGGTTGAGCCCGTTGCCCGTTTGCCGGTTAAAAAATTAACATCGGTGATCTTTCATATTTTCATCGAACCCAACGGGCTCAATCCCATTTCACGAGGACCTTCGGCCGGCCCAACCGGCCAACCGGATTTACAGATTGGAAACAATTTCAAGATATGCTTTAATTGGAGCTTGAAATCTGACTGTAACGAATTTGCTTTATGGCTCTTTGAGCAAATTTATTAAAAAAGTAGAAAACCCCAGGTTTTTTCCGAGGGCTCCCGCAACATGCGGGATTTCACATCTTGATCTAATGAATCAAATGTGTTCAAAAGGCGCAATTCGGTTCGAAAGCGGAGCGTACAAATCTCCCGTTTAGCGGGATCCCACTATTTCTTAAATTGCCATAACGCTTTCATATTGTTCTTAACAAATAAGGTGGGAGCGGCATATTGCCGCGATTGTCGGCATTTCGAAGCCGATGATAGATTAAGATACTAAACACCAAACACAAAACACCAAACACGAAACACGAAACACCAATACTTATGGACGCATTACTAGCACTGGAGGACGGCCGCACGTTTCCCTGCCGGTCCTTTACCGGCCCCGGGGCGGCAAGCGGTGAGGTCGTATTTAACACCAGCATGACCGGTTACCAGGAGGTCCTGACCGACCCCTCTTACAGCGGCCAAATGGTGGTTATGACCTATCCGCTGATCGGAAATTACGGGGTCAACCCGGAGGACATTGAATCCGATCGCATACAGGTGGCGGCCTTTATCATTAAGGAATATCAGCCCTATCCGAGCAATTATCGTTCAACGGCAAGTCTGGCGGATTACCTTATCGACCAGAATATCATGGGTGTCGAGGGTTTGGACACCCGGGCCATTACCCGCCATATCCGCAATGCCGGTGCCATGCGGGCCGTTATCTCCACCGACGAACTCGCACCGGCTTCCCTGGTGAAAAAAGCCAATGAAATTCCGCAGATGACCGGATTAAATCTGGCTAAAGAGGTGACGACCCCACAGCCCTTTTACTGGGATAACGGTAAACCCCAATTTTTGGATCCCGACCGACACCCGTTGGATCAGACCGTCTGGCAGCATCGCGGGGCCAAACGTTCGGTTGTGGCTTTTGATTTTGGGATTAAATTCAATATTTTGCGGCAACTTGAACTGTCTGGTTTTGAGCTGGTGGTGGTTTCGTCTGCGACAACCGCCGCCACGATTCAAGCCATGGCGCCCGACGGTATTTTCCTTTCAAACGGTCCGGGCGACCCCGAGCCGGTAAGCGATGCCATCCAGACCATCCAATCGCTATTGGACTATCGGCCTATTTTCGGGATTTGTCTGGGGCACCAGCTCCTCGGGCTGGCGCTGGGCGCGAAAACTTTTAAGTTGAAATTCGGCCATCGGGGTGCTAATCAACCGGTCAAAAATTTTCGATCCGGAAAGGTCGAAATTACCTCCCAGAACCATGGTTTTGCGGTTGATCCGCAATCACTTCAGGAAAATGATGTTGAAATTACCCATATTAACCTGAATGACAACACCCTGGAGGGATTTCGGCACCGTAAATACCCGATCTTTTCGGTGCAATACCATCCTGAAGCATCGCCGGGCCCTCACGATGCACGTTATCTTTTCGACGAGTTCAAAGAATTGATGCGGTAGGCAAGTGGCTACTTGCTGCTGGCTGCTGGCAACTCGCTCTGAACTTCAGATGCCAGCTGCCTTCAGCCAGAAGCCAGTGGCCAGCAGCGAGAAGCCGATCACAAAAATAAGTGGGTTGGAGAAACGCAGCGCTGCTTAATCTGTAAAAAACAAAAATTCTGAAAATAGGAATGCCCAAGCGAACAGACATTCATCGAATCTTAATTATCGGTGCCGGCCCCATCATCATCAGCCAGGCATGTGAATTCGATTATTCCGGAACCCAGGCTTGCAAGGCCCTCAAAGAGGAGGGTTTTGAAGTCATCCTGGTCAACTCCAATCCCGCCACCATCATGACCGACCCGGAAACAGCCGATCGAACGTATATCGAACCGGTCACTCCCGAAGCGGTCTCCCTGATCGTTGAGCGGGAGAAACCCGATGCCTTGCTGCCGACCCTGGGTGGCCAGACCGGCTTAAATACAGCCATCGAAGTCGCCCAAAGCGGGATTCTGGAAAAATTCGGCGTTGAAATGATCGGGGCCTCCACGGCCGCTATCAAAAAGGCAGAGGATCGTGACCTGTTTCGCAAAGCGATGTCCAACATTGGGTTGCGTATTCCGCAGAGCGGGATTGCCGAAAACATGGGGCAAGTCCGCGAAATTGCCGATCGCATTGGATTTCCCATTATTGTGCGCCCCAGTTTCACCCTCGGCGGCACCGGCGGTGGCGTGGCCTACAACGCCGATGATCTTTACCAGCTTTCCCGGGCCGGGCTGGATGCCAGCCTGATCGGCCAGATCATGCTCGAAGAATCGGTGATGGGCTGGAAGGAATACGAACTGGAGGTCATGCGCGACAAACAGGACAATGTGGTTATTGTCTGTTCGATTGAGAACGTGGATCCGATGGGAATCCACACCGGCGACAGCATCACCGTAGCCCCGGCTCAAACCCTCAGTGACAAAGAATACCAGATGATGCGCAACGGGGCGATTGCCATCATGCGCGAAATCGGGGTCGACACCGGCGGATCAAATGTGCAATTCGCCATCAACCCCGAAAACGGTGAGATGGTGGTGATTGAAATGAACCCCAGGGTGTCGCGCAGCTCCGCGCTGGCTTCCAAGGCCACCGGTTTTCCGATTGCCAAGATTGCCGCCAAGCTGGCGGTGGGCTATACCCTCGACGAAATCGCCAATGACATTACCGGTGAAACCCTGGCCTCCTTTGAACCCACGCTGGACTACTGTGTGGTTAAAGTGCCGCGCTGGACATTTGAAAAATTTCCCGAAACACAGGACTTTTTAACCACTTCGATGAAGTCGGTGGGCGAAACCATGGCCATCGGCCGGACCTTTAAAGAAGCCCTGCAAAAGGGCTTGCGCTCCCTTGAAATCGGCCGTTACGGTCTGGGCGCGGACGGCAAAGACCCGGTACGGGACCCGGACGACAAAAACGGGCTGCCATCCCAATCTGAAATCCAGCAAAAACTGACTTCACCCAACTCGCAACGCATATTTTATCTGCGCTATGCCCTTTTAATGGGGATACCGGTGCGCATGATGTATCGAATGACCGGGATCGATCCCTGGTTTATTCATCAGATCGCCCAAATTGTTGACTTGGAGCAGCAGATTCAGACCGCCGGTGAAACGCTGTCGGATGCGCTGCTCAAGAAAGCCAAAGAGTGGGGCTTTTCAGACATTCAGCTGGCACACTTAACGGGTGTTACCGAATCAGATATCAAAGAAAGGCGCTCGGCCTCCGGGGTGAGACCGGTTTACAAACTGGTGGACACGTGCGCGGCTGAATTCAAGGCGGCCACCCCCTATTATTACTCCACCTACGAATTGGAAAACGAGGCCCGGGTTTCCGATCGCAAAAAGGTAATGATCCTTGGCGGCGGCCCCAACCGCATCGGGCAGGGAATCGAATTTGACTATTGCTGTGTGCATGCCTCTTTCGCGCTGCGCGAAGAAGGTGTCGAAAGCATCATGGTCAACAGCAATCCTGAGACCGTCAGCACGGATTACGATACGTCCGACAAATTGTATTTTGAACCCCTGACCCATGAAGATGTGCTGCACATCGTGGAAACCGAAAATCCGATGGGTGTTATTGTGCAATTTGGCGGCCAGACGCCGCTGAACCTGTCGGTGGGGCTGCATGCCGCCGGAGTTCCGATTCTGGGAACACAGCCCGAGAGCATCGATCGGGCCGAAGACCGCAAGCTGTTTCAGGCCATGCTCAACAAGCTCGGTCTGGTACAGCCGGCCAACGGCACGGCGTTAAACATCGATGATGCCCTGACGGTAGCCGAAACCATCGGTTATCCGGTGGTGGTGCGCCCCTCTTACGTGCTCGGCGGGCGGGCCATGAAAATTGTCTACGATCAGGCCGGGCTTGAAAATTTTACCCGTCTGGCGATTTTAGCTTCACCAGGTTATCCGGTCCTGATTGATAAATTTGTCGAGGATGCCTTTGAATTTGATGTGGATGCCATCTCCGACGGGCGAACCACGATTATCGGCGGCATCATGGAGCATATCGAGGAAGCGGGTGTGCATTCGGGTGACTCGGCCTGTGTGCTGCCGCCGGTCAATATTGAACCGCAATTTCTCGACCAGATTACCCGGGCTACCAAAGCCATGGCCCGCGAACTAAAAGTGGTGGGCCTGATGAATGTCCAGTACGCCTTGAAAGACGGCCAGCTGTATGTGCTGGAAGTGAACCCCAGGGCATCCCGCACGATTCCCTTTGTCAGCAAAGCCACCGGCATGCCCCTGGCCAAACTGGCCACCAAAGTGATGCTGGGTCGCTCGCTGGCAGAGCTGGGTTTAACCGCTGAAATCGTTCCCGCGCACCTGTCGGTCAAGGAAGCCGTGTTGCCCTTTGACCGCTTTCCGGATGTGGATATTTTATTGGGTCCGGAAATGAAATCCACCGGGGAGGTCATGGGGATCGGTTCGGATTTCGGCTCGGCCTATGCCAAGGCGCAGCTGGGCGCCGGTCAGAATTTACCGACCAGCGGCACCGTATTTATCAGTGTGATCGACGCTGACAAAAAAACCGTATTGCCTGTAGCTGCCAAATACAGGGATGCCGGATTTGATATTATGGCCACCCATGGCACATCTCAATTTTTGGCTGATCACGGGATCCCCAATAAAGCCGTCAACAAGGTGTCCGTCGGCCGCCCGCATGTGGTGGATGCCATCAAAAATTCCGAAATTCAGCTGATCATCAATACCTCCATCGGTGGCGAAACCCGACGGGACGGCTACACCATCCGGCGCAATGCGCTGCGCTATAAAATACCTTACGCAACCACTACGGCCGGTGGCATGGCGATTTTCAAGGCCATTGAAACTTTGCGTCAAAAGAAGATGGCTGTTAAGACGATCCAGGAATATAACAGTGAAACCTGAATGCTTTTATCAGGAGTACAAAGCTTAATGAAGATTGAAGAAACATCTACTGTCAAGTTTCATATTTCAAGTTTCAATGATGACAAGCCCCGGGAAGCCTGCGGGATTTTTGGTATCTATGATCATCCGGAAGCGGCCGCACTGACCTATTTTGGCCTGTATGCATTGCAGCACCGGGGGCAGGAGAGCGCCGGCATTGCGGTTGCCAAAGACATGCAAATTACCGAACACAAGGGCATGGGGCTGGTGTCGGATGTTTTCGATATGGAACGGCTGTCACGGCTGGACGGCGGGAGTGCCGTGGGCCACGTGCGCTACTCAACAACGGGCAGTTCCATTTTGGCCAATGCCCAGCCGTTTCGGGTCATCCACCGCAAAAAATCCTATGCGGTGGCCCACAACGGCAATTTTACCAATGCGCATATTCTCAAGAATGAACTCGAGGCCGCCGGTTCCATTTTTCAGTCCACCATGGACAGTGAAATTTTTTTGCACCTGTTTGTCAAAAACCTCAAGCTCGGATTCGAGCAGGCATTGGTTGAAACCGTATCGCGGTTGGAGGGTGCCTATTCGATCATTATGCTGACCAGTAAAGGTGAGGTTATCGGAATTAAAGATCCCCACGGCTTTAGGCCCCTGAGTCTGGGAAAACTCAACGGCAATTACGTCCTGGCATCCGAGACATGCGCATTCGACTTGGTTGAGGCTGAATTTATCCGCGAAATCGATCCCGGAGAAATTGTGATTATCGGTAAAGACGGCCTTAAAAGCATACAATTGCCGACTCCGTCGACCCGGGCCTTTTGTATCTTCGAGTTTATCTATTTTGCGCGACCGGACAGCACCATTTACGGCCAAAACGTCTATTCGACACGCAAAGCGCACGGACGGTGTCTGGCCCGGGAAGCGCCCGTGGATGCCGATCTGGTGATGCCCTTTCCCGATTCCGGGACCTATGCCGCCCTGGGGTATTCGGAAGAATCCGGTATCCCCTTCGAGATGGGCATGATCCGCAACCACTATATCGGCCGCACCTTTATTCAACCCACCCAGAGTATGCGGGATTTCGGCGTACGGATAAAATTGAATCCGGTCAAAGAGCTTCTCAAGGGCAAAGATCTGATTATTATTGAAGATTCCATCATCAGGGGCACCACCATTAAAACCCGCGTAAAGGCCCTGCGAAAATTAGGCGTGCGCCGCGTGCACATGCGGGTGGCCGGGCCGCCGCACCGGTTTCCCTGTCACTACGGTATCGATTTTTCGACCCGCGGTGAGCTGATTGCAGCGCGTAAATCGGTGACCGAACTCAAGGATTATCTGGGCCTCGATTCGCTGCACTACCTTAGCATTGACGGCCTGTTGAATTCCACCGGCTTTGAGAATCCCGAACGGCATTTTTGCAAAGCCTGTTTCGACGGATGCTATCCGGTCAGCTTTGATGAGATGGTGTCCAAGGGTTGCCTTGAATAATAGGTTCCCCTCTTCGTCTTAGCGGTTTCTGGGACACGTAGGTTTCATTCATCGGGTTCAAAGGTTCAGCGTTCAAAGGTTCAGAGGTTGGCTTACAGCAAACAAAAGATCGAGGTCAACGAATAGATATATGAAATTGAACCGGATGGCATTTGCTGTTAATATTCGCGGTACATCAATTTTTAACCACGGAACCATGAACCCTGAACCTCTGAACCTGAAGACAAAGACCGAAATTTAATCAGCGAAATACAGAAATCCGTCAGTTATAAAATTTATAATAATAACAGGGACTAATAAATTCCTCCTTGCCCTTTCAGGGGGGGCGTTATAAAATAATAAAGTTAAGCTGTTTGCGAACCCGCCCCGATTGTTTGGAGGATTGCATGCTTGAATCGCGATACCTAAAGGATAATATTGAAAACATCCAAAAATTGTTGGCCATCCCGGCCTTAAAAAATTTTGAAACCAAAAGCCTGGGAAAGCTGCTGAGACTGAGCAAAATTCGTGAATACGAAGACGGCGAGCGGATCATAAAAGAGGGCGATCGGGACCCGTGGCTCTATTTCTTGCTTTCCGGCAAAATAAAAATCACCAAAGAGGGGCTGGAAATCGGCAGCATGGATAAAAAGGGCGAGATCTTTGGTGAAATGCGAATTATCGACAGCATGAGCCGGTCGGCTACCGTGCAAGCTGTTGGTAAAACCATGTGTCTGGCCGTTGACACATCCGCCAAGAAAAGATTATCACTTAGCAGCAGCGCGGATGAGAAATTAGACTTTCTGCTGTTACTTTACCGTATATTTGCAGAGTTTATGTCCATCCGATTAAGGTCCACCAATGAAGAACTGATCATGGCCAAAAAGAAAGTCAGAAGATTAATACAACAATTATGAGTGTCAGAAGAACTGTTGCCTTTTCTAAAAATTCCGCCAATCTTTTTTTTCATATGCTCACCGAGTGCAACCTTAACTGTCGGCACTGCTATATCAATCCAGAACAGCATGGCAAAACCCGTGTGCCCTTAAAAACGATCAAAGCCTGGCTGGATGTATTTTCCGATAAAAGTGCTGCCCCCAACCTCATTTTTTTGGGTGGTGAACCGACCCTGCATCCGAATCTGGCCGAGGCCGTTAAATACGCGCGCAACCGGGGATTCAGCTCCATTACCATTGATACCAATGGGTTTCTGTTTCACGATATCCTCGACAGGGTGAGCCCCGAGGAGGTTGACTTTTTCAGCTTCAGTCTGGATGGCGCCACCCGCAGAACCAGCGATGCCATTCGCGGACAAGGTTCCTATGACGCCTGCACAAAAGGCATACACAGGACCGTATCCGCCGGTTTCGCTACCAGCCTGATTTATACTGTCAGCCGGGCCAATATAGATGAGTTGGCATCCATGCCGGCGCTTTTAAGCGATCTGGGAGTTGAGCGCTTTTTTATTCAGGTCATCGGCTTGCGCGGCAAAGCGAGCCGGTCCGATGCAAAAACCGCATTGCAGGTTTCCCGATCCGAATGGCTGCAAACCATCCCGCCCCTGGCTCAAAAAATTGCTGCCCGGGGAATAACGGTCAGCTATCCCAAAGTGTATCTGGAACCTGAAGAAACTTTTGAATGCGCCGGGCGCGTGGCCCGGAATTATTTCATTTTCCCCAACGGCCGGGTTTATCAATGCCCGCTGTGTGAAGATTTTCCCATTCACAGCCTGGAGTTAAGAGACAACCAGCTGATCCCTACCGCCAGGATCAACGAGAGCGATTTGTTTGAACTCAATATTCCGGAGGGTTGCGTGATGAACAAACTGATCCAGCCCGACAATATCAGCTATACGGTCGCCGGCGTGCCGGAATATAAGATCGGGTGTTGCCTGCTCAAAGAGGAAATACAAGCGTATTAGATATTTGCGGCCCATTCGCTGTAAACGGGTATATTCGGTTCAATCTTAACGGGTTCAGGGTTCGGGGTTCAGAGGTTAAAAGCTAAGATTCTTGCGGATGGCAGCAGCAGAGGCCAATCCTCTTTTTTGTTTTATAACCGCTTGCAGCTTTTATCTTAAGTCTTCCGAAATCCAACCTCTGAACCTTTGAACCTTGAACCCCTGAACCTGACGACTGACTTTTGCCTGAGCGACGGTAACCGCTGCGGCGCGGCGAAGTTTTTGAACCTAATGAAACGGAAGACCATGCCCACCATACGCCAGAAGATCATTTCTCTTTTAAATGAGGAGGAGATGAGTGCCCGGGAGATTTCCGGGGAAGTCGGAATTGCTGAAAAAGAAGTGGCCGAGCACCTGGCGCATATTGCCCGATCGGTTTCAGCTCAGGGTAAAAAGATCATCATCACACCGGCAATATGTCTGACCTGCGGCTATGCATTTGAAAATCGTAAACGGTTTACGCGCCCCGGGCGCTGCCCGCAGTGCAAAAAATCTCACCTGCAGAGCCCGCGATTTCACATCAGCGAATGACGTGGCAACCACGACACCTATTCCATACCACCTTGCGGTAATTCAGGGTTAAACGTAAACTCGCAGCCACACGCTTCACATGCAGCGTTTTCCTCAGCTTCTTCTTCACACAGTGTTACTCGAGTGCTGAAGCAATTTGGGCATTTTAGGTTGGCGAAAAATTCCTTCATTCTGCATAATTGATTACAGGATAATTTCATTCTGATCCCCTGTTGAATTATGTAAGCATAAGAGCCATTCATCGGGCCGGTTTGAATTGTGTAAGAATACAAAAAAAGGCTCAATCCTGTTAATTGATTCAATTGACAAAAAGAATGGTATGCACAGAGTGGCATTTGTCAATTATTTTAGCGCCGACTGCGTCTTATAGTGGTTGTGAAAAAAAGTTCCGGTCGCGGAACATTTTATTGCACCAACACTTATGCCGCCATCCTTTTAGTAAATCCAAATAACGGAAATGACTTTTGCAAGATAGATTTTCTAATCGCCTCTTCAGCTTCAGAAATTTAATGAACATTTTTAAATCCCAAGCTTCTTGTTTGATAATGTCTTAAAACGCTGATCGCCTAAATCGATAATCTCGCTTTAAATTGATGTTGACATTAAGAAAAAAGTTGCTATTAAATTCGATACTTTTAATCGATTTTTAAACTCAGCAGTGGATAATGTATCTTGGTTTTTAGTTTAAAGCAAAATTTGATTTAAGGAGGAAGTTATGGCCCGCAAACCAATTACCGTTAAATTTCTATCGAAAAAAAGGGGATCTGAACAAGCATTTTTCGCACAATCGGATGAAATTAAACTAAGGGAGCTTAGGAAAAAGGCAGCTGAAGAAGCAAACAAAAAATACGCTGAAGAACATAAATATCACTGTTTCAGGTGTGGTACACAGAGCTTAGCTGAAATCGACGAGGGCAAAGTCAAAATTGACATATGCGTCAATGAAGACTGCGGGGCAATACACTTGGATCCAGGAGAGCTGAAGGAACTGATTAAAGATCAAGGTGCGCTTTCAGCAGCAAAAAAAGCCTTCTTATCTGTATTCAAATAATAGCGATACTTAATAAATTTGTTATGTTTAGTATGTGATAGGTCGTTAAGTTAAAAGGCAGGGTTGCAAGTCGCCCTGCCTTTTCTTATGTCGTCAATTTTTCGAACTTAATAGTCTAATTTAAAGTTGCAGTATCTTGTATGTCTCCAACATCCACCAAAATTTAGTCTATCCCGAAAAGCTTGTGATACTGCTAACATATCCGGGCTTCGGGCAAACCCATTACTTCTGTTGCCATTGCCCGCCGGCATCCTGCACCCATTCGCCCGGCCCCGCTCGTTTGGCAATTTGCAGGGCGCGACGCTTTCCCACCAGCTCCGCTGTGGTGCCCTGCTGCTTGGCGATTGCCTGGTATACGGTTTGACGGTCTTTATTTTCGGCGGCCACCACATCGGCGCTCACCTTTTTGTCGCCCACAAATTGCAGAAAGCCTGCGTTGTCCTCGCCCACGATACCCTCAGACTTTAGCTTCTTGATAACGGGAAGGCGGCTTTTCATTCGGGCTTTAATATCATCTGCGGACGCCGCCGCGCCCAGTGTAAAAAATCCAATCAGTAACACTGCCAATATCTTTGTTGATGTTCGCTGTTTCATACGAAGACTCTCCTTGGTTTTATCAATCAACCGCCACTGTTTTATTCACCGGCTTTGCGGCTGCCTGCTATTTGATCTGATCTTCAGCAGCATCGATATCGCCGAAATAATCATCCAGGGCACGATCCACCTTTACATTGACGTCGATGGTGATATGAATCGGTTTGACCTCAACCGGCGCCACTTCGACTTTGTGCTGGGTGCAGCCTGCTGTTGTTAAGATCAATAAGGCCGCAAGTATGAGCAATATGGGTTGTCTTATCATTTTATGGCTCCCTGCTTTTTTGTATCATTTGTATGAGCTCCTGGTATTGCAGGATTTTATTCAGCGGCAGTCTAAAATTGACATCCAGTCGAATGCCCTGAAAGGTTGAGCCCTGTACGCCGGCTTCAACCCTGGCAAAGCCCCCTACATTTTTTTGGTAAACAAACGGCAAGGATTGGGCCGGCTTTCCGTCAAGCTGCATGCTTAAAATCAAATCTTCACCTTCGGTGTTCAGATTGAGTTTGGCCCAGGTGTAATCATAATCTTCCAGGGCCTTTCTGGCAAGCTCCATTTGAACATACTGTGGTGAGTCTTTTGGAATTCCGGCCGTCAAGATCTCCGTATCTTTCATGCGAATCTTACCGGGTTGACCGGGCGTCGTGAACAGAAATCCGTCTTTAAAGCTTAGCTGCCCGTTTTTAATTTGAATGGGGATACGACCGTTTAACTCGCCTTGAGCCTCCACACTGGCCGCCCCGAATTGTTCCAGCACCTTGGCCAGATTTAATCGATCGCAATACAGGATCAGCTGGTAGTCATCGATTCCAGGCTTAAACCGAATTGCCGGTGCGTCCACCTTTCCATCGCTCCACATAAAATGACTTTTTTCGATCAGAAACGATTGGGCGGATTCGATTTGGAAATCGATTTCTCCGTCATCTATAATGATATCTCCAAATGACGCACGGGCGAATTTGAGCTTCTGACCGGGGGCACTTCGCACGTTAACCAGATCCTGAATCAACAGCTCAGTCTGAATTCCGGTAACCGCAATTTGGTTTCTACGGTGCCGCAAGGAGCCGTTTTGCACACCCGTTTTAGCGGTGGCCTGCAATCCGTTTTTGCCGATGACGATATCACCCTGTTCCCAGAGCTTGCCGCTGAAGCTAAAGCCCTGTGCTGCCGGCAAAAATTTTCCCAAATCGATTTCCGGTGCTGTTGGCGGATAAGATATCGTAAAGCGGGCCCGGGTCTGAAGGCCGTCAGTGTGCTTGAAATCGGAAGTGCCTGAAAATTGAACCACCAGTGCCGGCAAATTCGGATTATCCATTATGCCGCTAAAAGCCAGTCCGGATGATGTTTGCCGGACCTCCGCCTGAACCGATCCAAAGTCCAGTTGATTGAAGCGTGTATTTTTTATTGAGATCATCCCTTTTTGACCTGAAGTGGCAGCCGGAAATTTAAACGGTATACTGCCCTGCACTCCATGCAGCACAACGTTTGCCGGGTTGCCCTCAAAGCGGGTATCAGCAAATTTTAGCCGCCCGCTGATGCCTTGTTTACCCTGTTGGTCACGGACCAGCCGCCCGCCCAACCGCAGACGCTTTGACCGAACGGTGGCAGATGCGGCTTTGATAATAGATCCGGATAAATCAACATCGAATGTCGAGATTCCGCCGTGGGCCGTGTCGGCATTCACATTTGTTTCGCCCGTTAAGACGAGCCGGGGAGATAAAATGTTTACACTTTCAGATGCAATCCGTACGGCGGCAGCCTGCAGCTTGTAGGTCATATCGAAAAGGCGCCCGGCACCCCGGGCGCTGATATGAACCGAGGGTATTTGAGCCGAAATGCGGTTTTGGTGATATTGAAATGCCATTTGGTTTTGCGCGGGGGCCTTGCGGTCTTCGCTGACTAACTCAAAACGCCATTGATGATCTCCGGCCAGATGGCCGGAAAATTTCAACGGCAAACTGAACGGATGCATAAATCGCAGCCCGGCAGCGGCCATTGCCGGGTCATTCGCCGCATCAGCAGCCAAATTGAAATTCCCGGAAAATTCGGTGCCCGTTTCCGTGGATTGCACGGTTGCGGCAAAATCCGACAGGCGCCCCTTCACGGGCGAATGCAGGACAAGATTTGAAAGTCTGATATCGATTTTACCCGGTTTGTGGCTTTCAAAATCAACGGCAAGCGGTGGGCTCTGTAAGGTATCGCCTGAGGGGGGCTGGAGCCGAAGGCCTTTATACACAATGCCCAGAGCGGATCCCTCCAACCGTCCGTTGAATGATGAAACCTCAAACGGCTCCAGGCTCACGCGGGCATCTGCCGCCAGACTGGCCGTCCCGCTCAGGGTCATACCATCGATGCGCTGAAATACATCTGCAAAGCGCAACAATTCGAAATTCTCAGCCCCAAATTCAGAACGGATTTGGTTTTGTGTTAAATCGATGTGGGCGACAACATTTACCGGCAGGCCGCGGGGATACAGATGGATGGTGGCGACCAGAATGTGATCGGCACTCTCCTGCGGCACCACATCGACTTCAAATGCCAGGCGATATGTTATTTCTTCTCTTTCCCAGATGAGGATGCCATTGTTAATAGCAATATGATCCGGAAATGGCAGGGTGTCGTTTTTGGCAGTGCTGTCCTTTACCGGCCTGGCGTTCAACTGGCGCAGCAATTGCTTTATGTCAAAACCGCGCAGCCCCCACCGGCCGTTCCGATGCTCCACGTAAAGTTCAACGCCACTGGCCGCAATTTTTCTAATTTTTTTACGATAAAGTTCGCCTGCAGCGTAATCCACCTGGACGGACCGAACGATCAGAGCCGGATTTTCGGGCGGACCCAGGCGCAACGGTCCCAGATCGGCGCCTTCGAGATCCATCTGCCGAAAATCCAGCGAGAATTCTGAGATTCCGGCATCCTTTTTCAAAATGGAGATCAGCTTGGATTCGAATAAACCCGGAAGAAGATATGCAGCCAAAAAAAATAACCCCCCGCCGATGAGAATCACCAGCAATATAAAAATGATGGGCAATGTTATGTTGCGTCTAAGCGGCATTGCTGTCACTTTGGTTCGCTAACCGTGATAAAGGCTTATCCAATCCAGTTCTTTATGCAATAGAGTCATCCCGAGCGGCCTCCCTCATATCTGCAGAGAATCCGGGTTTCACCCCTGATGACGTAGCGGGAAATGGTGATCTGAGTCGGGCCGGCTTCCCGTTAAGTAGGACGCTTCAACTCATTTTAATGTTGACCGCTCCTATTTTTTCCTTTGCAAAAAGGAACTTCTGGTCATACCCGCCCCGATGGAGTCGTAAAGGATGGTCTTCGCCTGTCGTAAGTTTTTCAGGTTTTGATTGACCGCATATCCTTGAATGGTATCCGGTTGCAGGGCACCGCGCTCGAGATCGTAGGGCAATCTTTGCATACAGACAACCGAACAGTTTCCACGCACATGAATATTGGTCACCATTTTGTTGGCGATCACATCTGCAGCCGCCTTTTTCGCGTCCGCTTTGCTCCCCTCGAGCACCTGCTCGAGGGTCAGCGGGATCATGGCAAAATTGGCCTGATGTTCTATCAGAAGATCGATATCATCCAGGTCCAGGTTATGGGGGGCCATTAATGTTTCCAGATGGTATTTTGCGCCGCGGGTGGCGTGCAGAAATACGCCTTTACCATTCATGTGTCCGATCATATTTGCTCGGTCGGTAAAGGGCTGGACTTCAATGTAGGGGGCGAAACAGCCGTGGCTCTGGGTCAGCGCGTCAATGATGCCCCATTTGGGTTTCCGTCTGAAATGCACTTGCCCCCTGTGCAAACGAAGCACAGCATCTCGATTGGCGCTAAGGTAAATCGAGGCGATGGTTCTGTATTTACCAGCGGCCGTATACGCATCTGCAATCCGGGCGATATGGTCCGGGTGCCGGTCTACCGTCATCACGTCAAAAGCAAAGGCATTGACATGTTGATTATAAAACGCCAGGGCATGGCGAAAGTTTTTGAATGTCCCCTTTGCAGCTTCTTCGGGGTGGCATCGTTCAACAAAGCGTTGCTGAACCCGGGTGGCCAGTGCTGGCACCCTGTGTTCGAGCATACCCAATTGATTGTCAATAATGATGCCGTCTATTTTATGCGGGCCTTTTATTTTTAACAACTCCCCGGCGATGCAACCGGCGATGTCATCCCCGGCGTTAAATGTTACCTTTTGCGGCAAATCGTCGCCGTCTGTTGTTGATATCTGCGATTTCGTCTCAAGGACGGTGGCCACGGCATCGTCACCAAAGATGATGTTGGCGGTGTCGTCCGCTGCAAAGACTTTGGCGCGATGCACATTTTCGGCACCGACAATAATCGACAGGTCGCCGGCCTGCAGCATGCCGGCCAGCGACATGATGAATACAAGCTCAACAGACACATTAAAACCCGGACAGCCGGCATATAAATCGAGCACCCGTGCGTTCGGGCAGCTGCTTTGAACCAGTTCGAAGGAATGTCGGACAAGCGGCCCCGGATCGAATTTGTCTTCACCGATATTGGTGGCTCCGATGATCAATTTGATGCGGGCAGGATCGATGCCGGATGTTTGCAGCAGCTCTTTAAACGCCAGAACGCCGATGCGCTCATCCTCGGGCGCCACGATTCGAGTCCGAACGCCGATGCGTTCCTCGATGGTTTGGTTGTTGACCGGTATGCCGCCTTTAAAGGTCATGCCTCTGTTTTCATAGATAGAATTGCCGACCAACCGGCCCCCGTTCCAGGCCCCCTGGGCAATGATGTCTACTATGGTATCGCTCACCGGATTTATCCCCTTGTATAGTCGAAGATGGATTCAGCTTTATTTACCATACTTTTACAATAGTGACTAAAGTTGGAAGTGATCTAAAGTGCCTACAGTTAAGGAATTCTATCATTTAATTAAAAAGAGGGAGCGTTGCGACTCCACAACTTTAGGCATTTTAGCTCACTTTAGTCATTTTAGGCACTTTTTCTCTGTGCCTCAGCACATCTCTTGATAGCGATCAGACGTTAAACCGAAACTGAACGACATCCCCATCCTGCACCTCGTAAGCTTTGCCCTCCAGTCTGACGGTGCCCTGCTTTTTGGCTGCACTGTAGCTGCCGGCGTCAATCAGGCTCTGAAAGGAGATCACTTCGGCGCGGATAAAGCCTTTTTGCATGTCGCTGTGGATGTGTCCGGCCGCTTCCAGGGCCGGGGTGCCCTTTTTAATGGTCCAGGCGCGCACTTCATTGCTGATGATGGTAAAAAAGGAAATCAGATCCAGCAATGCGTATGATTGGCGGATCACCCGATCCATGGCAGATGCCGGGATATTAAATTCGGCCAGAAATTCGGCCGCCTCATCCGGGGCCATCTGGGCCAGCTCCTGCTCCAGTTTAGCCCGGATGACCAGACATTTACTTGCAGCAGCGAGACCCTCGGTATTCGGCAGGCGATCATCATCATCTTCGTTGTTAAACAGGATCAGAACGGGCTTGGCGCTTAAAAAGGCAAATCCGCGGAGGCGGTGGGCGCTGGCCAGCTCGGGTTTATTTCTTAACGGAATTTCAGCTTCCAGGCACTCCCGGCAGGCCGTTAACAGGTCGTATTCTTCCGGGTCCATTTTCTTGCCGCGGTTGTGGTCCAGCTCGATGCGTTCCAGGCGTTTTTCCGCCACCACCAGATCCGCCAGGACAAGTTCCTGGTCCAGCCGGCCAAAATCCCGGGCAGGGGAGGGCTTTTCAAAGCCGTAAGCCGCGTGGTTGCGAATGACATGCAAGAGCGCGTCGCAATCCCTGACGGCAGTCCAGAGCGTCGGGTCCGCGGCGCTGTCTTTTTTAAGGCCCGGCAGAAAATATTCCACCTGGGCGTAGATGGTTTTTTGCGGGTTGACCATCCGGCTGAGCGCAGCGACGCGGTCATCCGGCACTCGGACCGTGGCAATCCGATCCCGTCCTTTGTGTTCGGGGCCGGTGATATTCTGGGTTAACGCATCAAATACAGTTGATTTGCCGGCACGCGGCAGGCCGATTATGCCAAGCTTCATATCAGGCCTCAAAAAATGCTGTGGACCGGTTCAGAGGATACAAAGAACCTACCATTGACACTAAAGATGAAGCAAATAAAAAATCTAAATCCGCCACCGGTTAAGTTTCAGCTGATGAACCGGCGGTTGGAGCCCCGATTTCAGGGGTTGGCTCGTCCGATTTTTTTTGCCGGCGGAACGGATTGTTGAAGATGAGCACGGTGACAATCGGCAGGACCAGACCCATGGCGCTGACGGTTAACATCAATGTCCCCAGCTGTTCGTACTGACCGCGCGGGATGATGAAAATGTCATTTAAATAATTGGTGCCCAGGCTACTGGCGGAAAGCGCCAGGTTGGTAAAGGCCGCCATGACAGCGAAGTAGGTGGCTTTTTTGTCCCGCGGGGCTTCTTTGGCGATCCAGGCCAGCATGGGAATCATGGCCACCTGCCCCAGGGGCGAATCGGCCATGGTATCGATGATGGCGATGGTGCGCGCGCCGAAACCGAAATGCGCCTCGGTCCAGACGTGCAAGCCATAATACATGCCGATAAACGGCAAAATCATAATCATGTTGTAGACCGATAAAAATACCACCAGGTACGGCACCGGATGGCGGCCCATCCAGCTGCGCAGGGCAAACATACCGGCGATTGCCAGCAACGAGGCGATCTGGCGCAAGGTGCCGAAGAAGGCCTCATCAAAGCCCAAAACATCGATCTGCCACCACTGGGCACCGGGACCGAATGTCGGCATGGCCCGGAAGACAAAAATGATGACGGCAATGCCGATGATTTCACGACGCTTATCAGGCGCCATCTCCTGCACCAGCTGATAGATCAGATAGCCGATGATTGCCAACGAGCCGATAAAAATGATTTCCTTTTTTAATTGCAGATCCGAAAGCCCCAGCAGCAGGGTCATGATCACAAATATCCCGCTGCCGGCCAGAATATACCAGTTGGGGGAGGTCAGGCTGTCATGGATCTGCAGCATGTCATCGATTTCTGTGGCCGTAAAACCTTCTTTTCGCAGCTGAAGGCGACGGTGGCGGGTCGTCCAACTGCCCAGGGTTACGCCCAGAACAGAAATCAGGGGGATGATCAGAGACCATTTGTACATGATCTCATAGGAGAGGATGCTGGCCAGCCAGCCGCCCAGCCCGGCCACCAGCGCGCTGCCGCCGATGATCGCGATGCGCCCCAGGGTCTGCATGGTGACATGCATGCGCTGCAAAGTGGCCTCTGGTATCGGGTGTCCATCCTCATCGACGGGTGACACGGCTTCAACGGTCATGGCGTCGGCCACAACGTCCTGCAGAACGAAACCCACCGGGGAGAGCAGCACCGATATGATGTACCAGATATCAAGCGGTAAAAACGATGCCATCCATTGCTGATGTCCGGTCAATCCGACCATGATCAGCAAACTGAGGGCCATCAGGCTGGCGCCGAAATAGACAAAAGCGGCTTTACGGCGCCAGAACAGATCCACCAGATGTCCCAGCGGCATCTTTAAGGCCCAGGGCAGGCCGGCCCAGAAGGCCAGGCCGGCCAGAAATGCAGCTGATAATCCCAGTTGCTCTTTAACAAAAAAAGATTCGATGATGCCGGTAAATCCGGAAACGCCGGCTGCCAGATAGACCATCAGCGGCGGCAGGTAACTCCAGCGCATTTCACGGAAAATCCCCAGGAAATCCCGCGTAAACCATTTCCAGAGCCGGCGGGTGATGGGAGTACTTTTGGTGTCGCCAGATCGTTCGGCAATCATGGTCATGAGTGGTCAAATAGCGTTCAGCAAACGGTATCTTTTACTGATTTGCCTGAATCAATTCACGTTTGGCATTGATAAGACAAGCGTATTTTAATTCGGTTCAGAGTTTTGTCTGAAAAATATTTTACGCAACGCCTTGGGTCATTGAAAGTTGAGATTTGGGATTTGTTTGGCCTGCGACGAGAGCTCAGGCCGAGTCGATATTTGATGCTTGGAACCTTGAATTTATTATTGAACGCTAAACATTTTTAGGCGGCGACTAATCAGTAAGCTGACGGCGTTCTTTTAACTCCGGTATGTCCGGCAGTGAGATGGTGCCCTCCGAATCAAATGGCAGCGCGCTGGGAAAAGCGCCGGCTCCCAGGCGCAGCTTACCCTTTATCCGATATTGCAATTGCTCCTGGTTGCGCATTCCCACGGCGCTTTTTATGATGTCAAATACCGATGAGTATACACGTAGCGGCAGCAGCTCGGTGCCGTAGGCCGGGATCTCAACATCGGATTCTGAAACCCCAAAGGCAAAGGCTTTGCCGTTAAGTTCAATTTCGCTCTCAACGCCTGTGATCCTTATGGGCGTCTCGTTGGTGTTAAACACCCGCAACTGTACCTCAAAGACGGTTTCAAGGAGGTTCATCGATTCGGGGCGGATGTTGGCCAGTTTGACCCGCGGCGGCTCCATGCGCTGGCCCACGCCGGCACAGCCGGTCAGATAAACAAACACGACCGCGGCGATGACCGTTGTTATGCTGATCCTGGGCGTTTGCTTCATTGATTCAGTATTCCTTTGAGCAGCCCCTTGCCGGTTTCCTCGAGTTTTTCTTTGTCCAGCAATTCTTCGGGTTTTTCGGTTCCCTCCAGCACGCCCTGCAACTGCTTTTTGGCGACCCCGGCAAGGTCCGGCGCAAACTTGGGGTCTGCGAACGTACCGGATACGATCACCGGCACCATAAGCCCGGTGCGATCGGCGGTATCCCCCTGCCCTTTGATGGTACCGACCACTTTGGGCTCCACCCGGAAGTCCAAGGTCTCCGTTACCAGGTTGGCGTTACCGGCTGCCAGAACCCGGATCAACGGTGATTTCAGGCTGGTTTGCGGTGTGTTAAAGACCCCATTTGCAATGGTGAAGGGCGCTGCCAGTTCGGCAAAATCGGTTCGCGGCCGTTCGGAGGGTTTTTGTGCCAGGCCAAAAGCGGCTTTGACATTGCGAACCATGCCGGCCAGATCGATTCCGACGATGGCGCCGTCGTTAAATTGCAGCTGGCCGTTACCGTTTAAGGTTTGTTTTATCTGATCCGGATCGTCACCGGCCATGGCCAGATTGAGCTGCGCATTGGTGACACCTTCCAAAATGTCCTTTTCCAGAACATCGCGCAGCAGCGGGCCGGCCTGGACGCCGGCCACATTCAGGCTCATATTGCTTTTCGGCGTCTGGGTCTGCACGTTGAAGTTGCCTTTGCCGTTGACGTTGCCCTGATACATCGCCATCTGAAGCGGATCAAGTTTGAAAATACCGTTGCTGGCTTTGATCTGGACCAGCAGATCTTTGATTTTGGCTTTGCTGACCACCAGTTGACCGATTTTCATACGGCCATCCAGAATCAGCTTTCGCAGGGGCTCATAATCAGTCGCTTTCTTTGGGGCTGTTTTTTCAGCGGGCTCGGTTTGCTGCTCTGATTTCGGGGGAAGATAACGATCCAGATTGATCTGGTCCAGGTTCATATCAAATGCCAGATTGGGCCTTGAAAAATCAGAAGCCTTGAGCGAAAAATTAAGCGTCGATTCATCCAGATTCAAAATTCCGTCGGACACCGCGATCCGGTTGGCATCCCCTTTAACATTTGCCTTGAGAGCGACACGCTCCAATGCCTTGGGATCCGATGTGGCCACGGGAAAGGGTTGATCCAGTGCGGCCATCAGTTGACGGGGGGAAAACGGTTGCATTTCGACGGCCAGATCGACTCCGGGTGTCGACCCGGGGTTCATCAGCTTGCCTTTGAGTGTCAGGATGAGCTCTTTAAGTGCATTAATGTCAAGATCCAGGGGAATGGAGGCTTTTTTGAAATCCTGGCCCACCGGCCCGATGGTTCCCTCCATCGTTATCGGCTGCTTATCGAGTTGGGCTGCAAATGAAAGCGTGATCGGGCGATCCAGGGAAACATCCTGTAAATTCAGATTGACGGCCGTTATTTCTTTACGGGTCTGGGCTGCGTGGTCGATATAGAAGGCCGATCCATTTTTCAACAAACATTCACCGACCGTCAGGTCTTTAATCGGCAAGCCGGCTCCGGTACTTGGCGTCTCGGTGGTCTCCTTTTTTTGGGGAGCAGTTGTTTTGTCTGTAGCCGGAATGAATGGATCCCAGTTAACGCGCCCGTCCTTGTTTTTAACCAGGGTGATGGAGGGCTCGTTCAAGATGAAGCGCTTGACCTGAATGTCTTTGGACAGCAGCGGCAGCAGCTTTACCCTGACCTCAAAAGATTTGACCGAGACAAACTCCTTTTCCGCAAATCCGGATAAATTTCCCAGTTGTGCATCGGAAAAAGACACACCGGCCCATGGAAAAAGCGACAGGTTCAGATCATCTCCAATCGTAAAAGGCCTGCCGGTTTTGTCAGTGACAAGCTTTTCTATTTCGGGTTTATAATCTCGAATATCAATAAAAGCCGGTGCAATCAGTAAGGTGGCGATAACAAGCACCACCAGCCCGACACATATGATCAGTCCCCATTTGATCGCCTTGTTCATTGTCTTCCTCCTTATTTAAATGCAAACATGCTGTGTTGAGATAATCTACTCACCCGATGCAGCAGTGTCAACAAACGGGGCGAAGAAGTCCAAAGATCGTGATTGGATCTGTCCGTTGCCGATCGATACAAACTTTTAGCGAGCTTTTCCACCGTTGTGGTAATTCATATACTGTGCCAGGTGTTCATAAAATATTGTTGACTGGATAACACGCTAAAATGCTTTTTAATTCCGATTAAACTGTTTTGGACGCGTTCAGGCTGCAATGCCGAGCACGGGCTAAATCACCTATGTCTGGGGCATATAACGGATAGGGTGTGGCTTTTGGGGATCGCTTTTTCATTCAAAAAAGTGTATTGTCGCCGCATACACATTTATGGTTGACTATTTTCGTCGTAAAAGGTGCGACCCTTAATTGCCGGTTTCCGGAAATGATACATCTATCATTGCGGTCTTGTTATCGCTTCTCAGATCGGAGAATTTAAACCATGAGCCAGCGCAGCTATTTGATGGAAGGTGATGAAGAGTCGGTTCGACTGGATTTGAAAACAGATCCGCAGGTTGTTATCAAACAGGCCCAATGGGCCGGGCTTAAAGCGGGTATGCGCGTTGCTGATCTGGGCTGCGGGGCTGGAAAAACCACGTTTCACCTCAACGAGCTGGTTGGATCCAAAGGAGCGGTCGTTGGGATCGATATTGCCCCACAGCGGATCGGTTATGCCGAAAACCATTATCATCATGACGGTATTCAATATATTTGTAAAGATATTCGCAAGCCCTTAGATGAGCTGGGAATGTTCGATTTTGTCTGGATGCGCTTTGTTCTGGAATATTACCGTAAAGACAGCTTTGAGATCGTGAAAAATATTTCAAATATTCTTAAGCCCGGCGGCATTTTGTGCCTGATTGATCTGGACAGCAACTGCCTGCGTCATTTTGGTCTGTCTGAGCGGCTTGAAAAATATTTGATCAAGCTCATGCAGATTATGGAGACTCAATTTAATTTTGACCCTTACGTCGGCATCAAGCTGTATTCCTTCCTTTATGATTTGAATTATCGGGATATTAAAGTCGATGTGGCCCCGCACAACCTGATTTACGGCGAATTGACGGAAATCGATAAATTTAACTGGACCCAAAAAGTAGAAATAGCAGGTAAAAATTCGGGGTGTCGCTTCGAAGATTATCCGGATGGGTATGACGGTTTTTATAAAGAATTTATTGAATTTTTTACGGATCGCAGAAGGTTTAGCTATACGCCCGTCATCTCCTGCCGGGGGCGCAAACCGCGCTCCTGAAGTGTCCGAAATTGGCTTTTAAATAAATCGCAGCAGACGGTTAAGATACCTGAAGTATTCATCAGAGCTTTGCAGCCGGCAAACCCACAAATTATACTGTTTCTCATAGGCGATGGCCTGATCTTCAGCATATTCAACAGGGTACAGAAGAACTGCGATTTCACTTTGCTCAATTTTTTTCGTCAAAGAAGAAAGCATTGCCCTGAAAATATCTGCTGTCAGTGACCGGCGATCCACCACAAATACTTTCAAGCAATTGGTCAAATCGGAAAGATTGAGCCCGGCATCGGAGAGCACCGCTGTCACGATGGCTTTCAAGCGGCCATTTTTTTTCAGTGAATAAAAATGCCGCTGCCGCTTAAGACCTGCCTGATGATACAAAGCAGACAGATGATCATGGCTGAATTTGTCGGTCGTCAGATCCAGGGCACCCAGCATTAGGCCTCCGGCCACGTGTTCATAGTATTTTTCAAGCTCTGCAAGATCTTCGGGTTGCGTCGGTGCCAGTTCCCATTCCGGTGGCAACGCCGCTGGTTGGCTGCTTGTATTATTGCGATGGTGGTAATATGCAAAGGTATCCACCGAACATTTTTTAGGATCATCGATGCTTTTGGCTGCCCCGCCGAAGATGCGCCTTGGAAATTTATTTTCCGATCTGTAATAGGCAATAAAATAATCCATGTGCAGAGAGTAAATCCGGCCCGAATCATTGATCATTCGCCCAATTTGATCCAGGACGATGAGCCCTGCTTTATTGCCGGTTGATTTTCTGGCGGCATGATGATGAATCATCCAGGTATTTTCGTAAAACCGGATCATGGCCATGTGGCCTAAAATGCGACCTTTATCCTGATAGATAAAATGGCGTGCAATGTGGGGATTGTTGCTGTACAGGCGTTTGTAAGTTTTTTTTATTTTATCTTTATTTTTCTGGATAAAGGCGTATTTGTCTGGATAGATGAAACCGGTGTCAAAGAAAAAATCCCAGAGGTCATTTAAATTGACATTGTTGCAGATATAAGACTTTTCATCTTTAGCCTGGTGAAGAAGACCCACCAGCTTAACATGATCATGAATATCCATATCCAGCAGCGCCAGCCCGCATTTTATTTTTTTCGTATCATGATCCGGGTCGATGACCTTGCGATAGACCACCTGCGCCTTGCACTGAAATTGAAAGCTGTTGGCAAAGTTTAATTCCAGTTGTGGCAGAATCATACCCGGTAAGAGTACGGCGGTGTGCTCGTCTTCTTCAACTGAAAAACCGGATCCTGACAAGTCGATCACTTTCAGATCAAAAGTTTGCCTGGTAAACGGATGCCGAAAACGAACGTCGGGCGAGGGTTTTATTTTATACCGCTGGCTGCGAAATTCTTTGTGTTTGAAGCGTTGGATTTCAAAGCGCAGGGGACGTAATATGTAGGTGCCTGTATTCTGATAGGTTGACTGGCGAATAATTTTACATTCACCGGTGTAGTGGGTGCCGGATGCGTCTGATAACAACAGATTGACCGGGGATTCCGGATTAATCCAATCGAATGTCCGGGGGGGGTCGATCGTCAGTTTGATTTTTAGGGTGCAGGCGTTAAAATCAATCAGGGTTCCTGAAAAAAGCGAGCTGTTTTGAATTAACTGTGCACTGATGTTATCACAGCGATAGCGCTGCATCTTGCGCGAACTGACTTCGTAGCCGTTTTCCGGCAGCCGCAAGCGGATGGCTTCGGCATCCGTATGAATAAGTTCCGGCTCCGCGCGTATCAGGTTCTGACCGTCGGGGATCAACAGGTTTTTAAATTCATAAAATGGCAATTCATTCAGTACCTTATCGGACTCCACCCACGAACATTCCAGATCGTCGCCCAGGCACGGCCGGGGTGCGGCCAGCAAGGTCAGGGGTGTTTGATATTTGCGGTGCTTGAAATTGAGCAGAAGGGTGCGGTCTTGGAAGTTGATAAAATTAATTTTATTGATCAGCTGTGCTTTGCTTATGCTGACCGCTTCTGTCGATTCATCTTCAGCCGAGCTTCTGCGCGTGACAGCATAGAGCACTTTTTTTTCAGTAGAACTGATCTGGGTGTCCGCATCCGATGGTTTTGCGGATAGGGTTGCCTGCGTTTCCTCGTCCTGGGTGAATGACTCGATAACCTGCAGTCTTTCTTTCGCCGTTTCCATCTTCTCCATTCTGCTCACCTAAATTAATCCGCAAATGCAGCACCAATGCATCGGCATTTCCTCGCATTTTCGGTCAGGGGGCGTCTAACCGGGTGCAGATCATGGATGCATTTTACGCACTTTCATCGGCATGACGGCTTACAATTAACTTCTTTTATAAACACCTCAGGCTGTAGCATATATATATATGGCAAACAATAAGTATTTTCACAAAACATCAATTATTTTTTTGAATTTCATTTAGTTATTGGAAATTCACTTTTACGAATAATCCCTGTTATAGTGAGTGGAAACAGAAAAAATGTGTTCCGATAAAACCGATGGAGCCATTTATCCTTTAGTCAATTCTATCTGACCCGACAGAGGCCTTCATGCGATATGCGGCCAAAATCCGTTCAAATTTTGACATGGATGCTTGCCAATCGGTAGCAGCGTTTTATATTTTGGCAGAGGTGTTGAGCCGCACTCAATCACGACCGATTTGATCTAAATAAGATCGGTTCATGACAGTGGGGGACAGGCATGATTTAAAGACTTGAAAGGAGCAGAAAACGATGGGAAATCGTATACGAACCACGGTCCTGCTAGCCGTGATGACGGCCCTGATTATCTGGATCGGGCAATACTTCGGCGGCCGGCAAGGGATGATCATTGCGCTTTTGATCGCTGCCGGTATGAATTTTTTCAGTTACTGGTTTTCAGATAAAATTGTGTTGAAAATGTACCGTGCCCAGGAGGTCAGCCCCGAACAGGCGCCGCAGGTCTATGAAATGGTCAAAACGCTGGCCGAAAATGCCGGGCTTCCCATGCCAAAGGTATATGTCATCCCCAAGGATGCACCCAACGCCTTTGCCACCGGGCGCAACCCGGAGCATGCCGTCGTGGCTGTTACCCGGGGGCTGCTGAACCTAATGGATCATGATGAGGTCAAGGGCGTGCTGGCGCATGAACTGGCACACGTTAAAAATCGTGACATTTTAATCGGCAGCATTGCCGCCACCATGGCCGGCGCCATTATGGTTCTGGCGAATATGGCGCGCTTTTCAGCACTCTTTGGCGGCAGGGGCGGCGATGGTGACCGGGGCGGCGGTGCCATTGGACTGATTGCCATGTCGATAATGGCACCTTTTGCAGCCATGATTATTCAAATGGCCATTTCGCGATCACGTGAATATTTGGCGGATTCGACCGGTGCCGGTTTTGCAG
>JASFIG010000005.1:0-34786 GCA_050122795.1 Desulfobacterales bacterium | reverse complement strand
CATCCGAACGACCATTATACCGCTTGTCATATTGATGTTCCGAAAAAGGATGGCGGCATAAGTGTTGTCGCAAAAAAGCGTACCGCAATCGGAACGTTTTTTTGACAACCACTATAAAACATGAACGTTCCCCCCTAACATAAAACTGTTGCCGATGACAAGAATTTTTAAAACCTCACCAGTAACGATTGCGTTAGCGGATCGTTTGGATTGCCTAAATCCACGCTTTCCGCTATCGTTAAAAGGTGAAGCCCCCCGCGGCAAGCCGCGGGGCATTCTGCCGAAGGAAAATAAAGGCGTTGCTTTGGTCGAAACAATCGAGCAGCCGGCTGAAAGACATGGTAGAAGTCAAAGGAAACAGGGATGGGAAATGAAAAAGAATCGGTTATCGGCCACATCTTAAGGGCCGTCGTCTATTCATGGGACGGGCTTAAAGCCGCATGGACCCGTGAGATGGCTTTTCGCATTGAGACAATTGTGATTGCGGTGTTGCTGCCCATCGGCATGTGGATCTGCGCAACAGCCGTGGAACGGGCGCTGCTGATCGGCAGCAGCATGCTGGTTCTGATTACCGAGCTGCTGAACTCGGCGGTGGAAAACGCGGTGGACCGCATTGGCTCCGAACATCATATTTTGTCCAAACATGCAAAGGATTTGGGCTCGGCAGCTGCTGCCGTGAGCATGCTGACCGCTGCCATCATCTGGGGCCTGATCTTTTATGAGCGCCTTTTCAGATGAAGTTTTGCCCAAAGTTTTGGTCTCACGCAAAGTCGCAAATGGCTTTTTATTGTTTTTAATAATAAATCTTTGCGCCTTGGCAATTTCGCGTGAGCTGTAATTTGAAAATGATAGAATCCCCCAGCCTTATCGAACAACCACCCTGTTTACCCACCCCTCGGCGACCACCTTGAACTGCTCCAGTTCACCATCGCTGTACTCATAACCGGCTTCTTTAAAGAATTCAGGATGCAACACCGTACTTTTGTGAAAGCGCTGCAATGCGTAAACCCTGGCGCCTTCAATCAGGCGACTGATATGTTCAATCGTCTGTGCGGTCACGATGGGTTTGACGCATGTAGTTCTGAACTCATGATAAATATCTGAATTCATAATAATATCGATGCTCGAAAGGATGGCATTGACGTCGCAATTGGATTGTATATAGGTGGCATATTGGACCGGATCGGTTTTCAGATCCATGGCAATATAATCAACCAGCCCTTCTGCGATCAGCCGTTTGATAACCTGAGGGCGGCTGCCGTTGGTATCCAATTTTACCGGATAACCCATCTCTTTTATATCCCGGCACAAATCATAAATACCCGCCTGCAGGGTCGGTTCGCCACCGGAAATGACAACACCGTCTAAAAACCGCTTGCGGGTTTCAATGAAACGGTAGATGCTGTCCGGATCAAATTCAGCGGTGCGCGGCGAGCGGCCCCTGGCCAGTTCGGGATTATGACAATACGGGCAATCGAAGTTACATCCGGTCAAAAAAATACCGCAACTCAGCTTGCCCGGGTAGTCAATCAGCGTATTTTTCAGTAAACCACCAATTTGCATATCTTCACAATCTCCTCGTCATCGGAGTCACAAAATAAAGTATCCGGTGTAAGGTTACTGGCTACTGGCTACTGGCCAGAAGCGAGAAGCAAGAAGCCAGCGTCCAGAACCGTAAACCGCTGAACCCGCAACCCTGCTTGCCATGGCGCAGCTCACAAGAGGGAGGCCGGGAAACCTTAAAAAATGGCTTTCGGAGCGCCAGTGACAAATGACCCGACCCTCCCAAATAACGAATAACCAATAACAAATAACATGAAGCTAGGCCACTTTATACACCTTACGGTCGCTGTACTCAGCCTGTTTGCCGTTATTCCATTGTTTGACCGGTCGCAAATATCCGACCACCCGAGAATACACTTCTGTTTCCTGGTCACAGATTGAACAGGTCGGCTGCTCGCCATTGATATACCCGTGTGAGGGACACACGCTGAAAGTGGGAGTCAATGTAAAATACGGCAGATGATAATTTGTGGTAATTTTTCGGATCAATGTCTTTATGATTTCGATGTCGCTGACCTGCTCGCCCAGGAAAATATGCAAAACCGTCCCCCCCGTGTATTTGGCTTGGAGATGGTCCTGCAATTCCAGTGTTTGAAATATGTCCTCACCATAATTGACCGGCAGGTGGCTGGAGTTGGTATAGTATGGCGCTGCACCTTCACGAAATTCAACCTCATTGGCGCAGATAATTTCCGGAAACGCTTTTTTATCCAGCATGCAAAGGCGGTAGGAAGTGCCTTCGGCGGGCGTGGCTTCAAGGTTAAAAATGTCACCGGAATCCTCCTGTATCTGTGAAATCAGATTTCGCAGAAAGTCCATCACCGCCAGGGAAAATTGTTGGCCGGCTTCGGAGCTGATATCTTCGCCGATAAAATTCAGGCAGGCTTCGTTCAGGCCGATAATGCCGATGGTGGAAAAATGATTTTTCCAGTACAGTCCCGCCCCTTCCTTGATGTTACGCAAATAAAAGCGCGAATAGGGATACAGGTTTTTATCAGTAAACAATTCCAGCACCTTACGCTTGATCGAGAGGCTCTCGGCGGCCAGCAGTACTTTTTCTTTAAGATGTCTGAAAAAATCATCCCGGCTCTGGCTGATATAGCCGATGCGCGGCAGGTTAATAGTCACCACGCCGATGGATCCGGTCAGCGGGTTGGCTCCAAAAAGGCCACCGCCACGCTTTAAGAGCTCCCGGTTATCCAGCCGCAGACGGCAGCACATGGAACGGGCATCTTCAGGAGCCATGTCTGAATTGACAAAATTGGAAAAATAGGGAATCCCGTACTTTCCGGTCATTTTCCAGACCATATCCAGATTGGGGTTGCTCCAGTCAAAATCAGCCGTAATGTTGTATGTGGGGATGGGAAAGGTAAACACCCGTCCCTTGGCATCGCCTTCCATCATGACTTCTGCAAACGCCCTGTTGATCAGATCCATCTCCGGCTGAAATTCGCCATATGTTTCGGCCTGTTCGACGCCACCGACGATCACCGCTTGATCCTTTAAAAGGGGCGAGACGTTTAAGTCCAGGGTGATGTTGGTAAACGGTGTCTGAAAGCCCACCCGGGTCGGAATGTTGATGTTAAAAATGAATTCCTGCAAAGCCTGCTTGACCTCTTCATAATCCAGACCGTCGTAGCGGATAAAAGGCGCCAGCAGGGTATCGAAATTGGAAATGGCCTGAGCACCGGCGGCTTCGCCCTGCAGGGTGTAGAAAAAATTGACGATCTGACCCAGTGCGGAGCGCAGGTGTTTGGGCGGGGCGCTTTCGACTTTACCTTCAACCCCTTTGAAGCCTTCGCGTAGCAGGTCTTGAAGATCCCAGCCGACACAATAAACCGATAATAAATTCAGGTCGTGAATATGAAAATCGCCGTTCTTATGGGCTTGCCGGATTTCAGGTGGATAAATGCTGTTGAGCCAGTATTCAGACGTCACCTCGGAAGAAATATAATTGTTCAGGCCCTGCAAAGAGTAACACATGTTGCTGTTTTCTTTGATTTTCCAATCCATTTTCTGGATGTAGTGATTCACCAGATCAACATTGGCTTTGGTGGTTATCTGCCGGATCTGGGCATGCTGTTCACGGTATAGAATGTAGGCCTTGGCGGTTTTAAAAAAGGGCGAATCCAGCAGCACTGCTTCTACAATGTCCTGGATTTCCTCAACTTCGGGTTCCGGATCCAGCTGTAATTCGTGCGCCAGCGTTAAGACCCGCAATGTTAGTTTCTTGGCTTCTTTTTGGCCGAATTCGTCGGTGGCGTTTGCGGCCTTGGCAATCGCCGCCGTAATTTTGGATGAATCAAAGTCAACTACCCTTCCGTCTCGTTTTCTTATTTTCTCCAGCACTGAACTCACCTCACATTGATTTGTTGGGATTGATTGATCGCTCGTTTTTAAGTCGACGGCCGCCCGGACAGCGGGTAGCCAGTATTTTTACCGCCGCAGGCGGTAAAAGACGGGGGTCAGAAGTGCCCCAATTTTTGAAAACAAAGTGGTTAAACCGGGTGCTTGGCACCCGGTTTAAAAACCCAATCATCGGATCAGACCCGGCAGCCCGGTCAGCATAACCACCAGGGTAATCGGCATATGTCCCTAAAATAGCCGGCTGAGTGGTTGTGACGATGAATGGGTGCAGCCAACAGAATCGTTCGGGCTCATTGGACCGAAAGAAAGGGGCTTAAGAAAGCCCCCCGAAGTGTAAAATAAAGTAAAATACTGTCAAGTGCTGTAAACTCTTAAAGACAAAAAAAACCACAACATGTGGTTTTTGATCATAATGAAATATACCGTACCACAATATATTGATATTTGTCAACAAAAAATATCAATATATAGGGGTTTATTTTGATCCGGAGATCCATTTATCGATCCAAAAAGAGCATCAGATGAACTAAATGACAGTTTTAACCTATCACTAAACGCCTAATTTTCTCATATTGCCAAATCAAAAATTGTGCTGATCTTAACCTTATTAAAATGCTAATCTAATTTGTTTCAGTGATATTAAAAAGGAGGTCAACTATGAACTTTACAGACAAAGAGCATAATTATATAGAGTCCGACGATGAAAGAGAACAGGGACATGAAGATACCCGTTATAAAAATTTTGAGTGCGATAATCGACTGGGATGCAATTTAGGAATTGATGTGGCCGGATAGCTGAGTGATCCTAAATTATCTTAAGGGCAGCCGTCTAACGACGCTGCCCTTTTTCTTTTGCAACGATCAATGTGGGAATTAATCCGCTAGCGAGAGCAGGTGTGCCCTGAGATTTTTACGCGAATGACTCAGACCGAGCTTTTTTCTGAGATTCTTGCGATGGAAACTGACGGTGGTTTCCGAAACCGTTAGGATATCGGCGATTTCTTTGCTGGATTTGCCTTCTTTAACGAGCGTCGCAACCTGGATTTCCTGAGGTGTTAAAATGATTTTGGTGTTTGCCAGTCGCTGCAACAGGGGGGAAACGATGTCCTGAAGGTTGGTATCGATGATATCAATCAGGGCTTTATCGCTTGATTTAAGGTTTTTGTTTTTGAGTTTGGCCACATACGGCGAAATTAACACATTAATGTTTTTAAGCACCTTATTTTCGAGCTCAGCCTTGTCTTTCTCGCGCTGCTGCAGCAAGACCTTTAGCGCCGTGTTGACCTCCTCTAAATGCTGTGTTTTCAGTTCAAGCTCCTGCTCATGTACCCTGAGCGCTTCCTCCGCAAGCTTGAGGGCCGTGATGTTTTCATGGCTGACGACGGCGCGCATGGGGCCCGGTCCGGGAATACGCGTGACGCGCATGTAGAACCAGCGTTTCTCGCTGGGCGAGTGGCAGGGGTAATCCAGCAGAAATTCATCGACCTCCCCTTTGATAACAGCCCGAATGCCTGTTGCAACGGTTCTGGCTTCCTGTGAGTTGTCGCCCTTGGCCAGATCGCAGACCGACAGATAGTTGACCGTTGAGCCCCCAGCAGGATGCTGCATTTGATTATCATCGGCAAAATTCTGCCAGGCCCGATTGGTTTTTAAAATGACCCCGTTTTCATCCAGTATGGCAATGTGCGCGGATAAGGCGTTCAGGATAATATGTGCAATGGATTCGTTGATTTCCATGGTAACCCGCAGGATATCAGTTCATATAGGCGGATTTTAACCATCAGTGGAAGGAAAGTAAAGCCATCGGCCGAAAACAGGTACGAATAAGTCATTTGGCGGCGGTTATCCAGATAAAATCCCCGATCGTCAGCTCAACTTCAGCGCCCGCCGGTGCCAGGTAAACCGTTCGAAATTGAGCACCGGTGCGTCGAAAGGTGCGGTTCGGCACGCCGTATTTATATTGAATATGACCGTTGCCCATCAGGGCAATTATTTTTTTGCTGCCGAGATCCCTGGCTATCGACTCTGCCATGATTTCATCCCACACGCACTGGGCCATATAAAAATCTTCGAATTTCACCTGACTGGAAAAATTGTGTTGATCAAAGATTGTCTTGACATAATTTCGATGCGCACTGTTGTTGGTATCGATCTCTTTGGGTAAATACTTTTTATCGCTGATAGATAGGTTATCAATTCCGCCAACGCGGACGCGGCCGGGGATGTGAAACGGTAGGTTGAGCGCCACCAGTTTGATTTTGTTTTGCTTGATGAACACAAGGATATCCCGATACAGGGAAAAATCATAACGCCAGTTTGCATACCAGTGTGTTTTGCGCAGAAATTCTTCTTCATCCAGCACACCAGCTGTCCATAAATCCAGTACCTCCTGGTAGGAGCGATCAAACATTTCCATACCAACAACAAGGTCGTGATTGTTTCGAAAAGCGGCCCGGATGATTTGCAGCTGGATGGAATGATGCGAAACGCTGCTGTGGTTTTCACCCACAAAAATGATCTGGTGACGATTCAGATCCTGCATCATTTGATCGAAGGTCACTTCTTTTCCGGACTGCCCTGATATAATCGTGTCCGGCCGAGTGGATTTGACGGTCTCCGGCTTCACCACCTTATCGGGTGCCCCGGCACAGCTTACCAGCACACCAAAGACCGCAAGACCCAAAAGGCAGCGGCCCACAGCAACCCGTGTGTTTGTTTTTGTGTTTGTTTTTCGGCACATGCTCACACCTTGATTTTTCACGTTGAGATCGATAGAATGAAATCATTAAACGATTTTGTCCGAGAAATTCGATCAATCAGCTCATCATAAACCAATGCCTGCAGACAAAAATCCAGTATTCAGAAAAGCGGTTATCCCCTGGTACAGTTCTACCACAGCCCATATCATTGTGGTCTTATTTATGCTTCTGGTGATTCTATTTGCAGCCACAGGGCTTGCTGTCGCCAGGGATAATCCTGACTACCAGGGATACATCTGGCTGCCGTCCCTATTGCTAGCCATGAGCATCACGATTGTCGCCACAACAGTCATCCGCCTTATCAAGCGCTACACCCAAAAATCCAGCCGCTAGCACCTCCATTTTGCCAAAACCAACAGCTACATGAACCTATACCGCATTTAATGTAAATTCAACATCTGGCGATGGGCTCGGTGCCGCTGTTATCACGGCTTTCAATAAGCGGATAGATAAGCTCTATGAAATGATATAGTATTCGAGCCGTCGCGCCCCAAATGATGATGTCTTTAAAAGGATATTCCAACTCGCGGATATCCGGCATGGACAGGTGAAAATTTTTAGCCTGATGCGTTTTAATCAGGGTGCCCAATGGAATTTCAAGAACCCTGGCGATCTCGTTCGGATCAAATCGCACCGGCCCTCTGCCGTTCCAGTACCCGACAAAAGCCTCGACGTCTTTGGGCCGCGTAAGGGTCTGGAAGTGTCCGAGGGAACCGATAAAATCGACCTGCTCCTTGCTGATGTTCAGTTCTTCTTCCAGCTCCCGAAAAGCGGTCGCAGCCCGACTGGTATCCGAATTTTCCACGTGTCCGCCCGGCAAGGCCACCTGGTTGCGCCAGGGATAGCCTTCGGTGTCCGACTTTTGAATGGCCAGAATGTAAGGATCCGGTCGGTTATAAATCAGCAGAAAAACACACGCAGGCGTATGGGTATCATCGGCCGGATACCCAATCGGATCGGAATTATCGATGACCTCTTTGATATGTTTATAATCGATGGATTCCAATATCATTTCTCAAATTAGCTGATTATCGGTGTGAAGGTTACCGGGCGAGATACCGAAGCTTTCCCCCCGCGGTTTCATCGTGGTGTCCTGGCGGGAAAGATCAGCATAGATGATTAATCCTGTGCTCGCTGCTCTAAAATTGTTTCTAGGATATATTTCATTATAGCCGGTGGTATGTAACCGGGACGGCGGCCGATGATACGACCATTTTCAGCCAAGAATATTGTATCCGGCAACCCCCTGACACCATAGTGGCTGGATGTCGTCGTTTCCTTGTCAAAATCGACTTTAATGGAAATAAAATTTTCGTTTAAAGATACAATAATCACCGGGTCTTTAAACGTCTCTTTCTCCATTACCCCGCAGTAATAGCACCAATCTGCCGTAAAATGGATGAAAACCTTCTTTTTTTCGAATTTACTGCGCGCCATTCCATCATCATAAGAATGCCATTGGATCCCGGTTGTAGACGCAGAGCCGTTGATGAAAAATAACATTGAAAAAAATGAAAAAAGTATGACGAAACCTGTGGTTTTAAACTTCATTCGTCTCCTATCAAAGCAGTTACGTTTAATTCCTATTAAGATGAATAATAACTAATTCTAACATCAATTGTCTGGTGTCGCAAATCGGAAGTTGAGATCTCGGTAGGATCACCCCTTGGACTTGAGATCGGCAGAGCCGTTGTTGGAGAAATTTTTTATCATCATCTGACCCAATTCCTTGGAGCGATTGGTTGCCACCTCGACGGCATTGATCAGGGTGGTACGCAATCCACCACTTTCCAGTGTGGCCAGACCGGCTATGGCCGTACCGCCCGGAGAGGTCACTCGGTCTCTAAGCTGGCCCGGGTGTTCCTGGGTCTCAATCAGCATTTTGGCAGCCCCCAAGACCGTCTGGGCGGACAGATAGAGGGCCTCCTGGCGTGACAAACCGACCTTTACACCGGCATCCGCCATGGCTTCCACTATCAGAAAGATATAGGCCGGGCCGCTGCCGCTCAGCCCGGTGATGGCATCCATCAGGTAATTTTCAGGGATAAAGACCGTTTTGCCGATGGAATTGAATATGGTCATTGCCAGCTTGATATCGTCTTCGGAAGCATGTTTTCCGGCGGCAACGGCTGTGGCCGCTTCCTTAACGGCTGCGGCAATGTTGGGCATGACCCGGATCAGGCGTAGCTTTTTGTTCAGACAGGACTCGATGGCTTCCATGGGAACACCGGCCGCAATCGAAATGATGAGCTTGGACATATCGAGTTTTTCTGCGGTTTGATTGAGGACGGCCGCCATAATCTGGGGCTTGACGGCATAAATAACAATGTCAGAATCGGCAACCGCCTGCAGATTGTTGGCTGTCGTTTTTACCCCGTAAGTGTCCCGCATGTCTTTGAGTTTGGCCTCGCGCACATCGGTGCAAATGATATTTTTGGGTTTAGAGGATGCCGAGCCAATCAGGCCGCTGATGAGGGCTTCGCCCATATTGCCCGTTCCGATAATACAAATTTTCTTGTTTCTTAACATGATAGTAGACTCCGATCGGCCTATAAGATCTAGTAAAACGCCCGTAATCCGCCTGCACGAATCCGAGTTTGGCCGGCAACGGCGTGGCGGGTGCTAATTTCCCTTAAAATTTCTGCAATTTATAGGCTGTCCGGGGGTTAGTCAAGCAAATAATAGCATAAAAAACACCGGTGTTTCACCCAATGCCTTCATATCTCGCCACAAAGGGATCTGATTTAGGTAAGCCATGCAATAATGGAATGGTGGAAAATTGAAATATGGGTACCATTTCGAATTGTGAGCCGATTGCGCGACTGATTTTGTGATTGACATGGGCAAATTTTATTATTATAATGGTCTAACCATTATAATAATTTCTACTCAGAACGCTACCACGGTGGCACGAAAAAATGAAAACACGAAAATTTAAAATAAATTTAATGCTTTTAGCCTTTCGTGTTTTCGTGATTGCCTTAGATAAAGAATTTTGACGCAACGAAAGGAAAAGCGCCAATGTTCCAGGTCGCCAAACAAACCAAGGTTTTTCAGGATGTCGTCACGCAAATCCAGGAAGCCATTCTCGACGGACGGCTGAAGACCGGTGACACGCTACCGTCTGAACGGCAGCTCAAAGACATGTTTAATATCAGTCGCGGCACATTGCGCGAAGCACTGCGGGTCCTGGAGCAAAAGGGCTTAATCGAAATCAAACTCGGCGTCGGCGGAGGATCGGTGGTCAAGGATCTAAATGCCGACCAGGTGAGCGAAGGTCTGGCGCTGTTAATCCGGTCACAAAAAGTATCATTGAATCATCTGGCCGAATTTCGTGAAGATGTGGAGGGATTTGTGGCCGCCCGCGCTGCTGCCAATCGGTCGGCCAGCGACATCGATAAACTGACCCGGCTTTTAAACGAGGCCCGTCAATGCATCGAGGCGGGCCCGTCACAACGAAACGCTTTTATCGACGTTGACAAACGCATCCACATGACCCTGGCACAGGTGGCGGCAAACCCGATTTACATCTCTGTGCTGCATTCCGTTCATGATAATATCCATCGCTATTATGATGAATTTCTGTCCATGGATCGTCGCGAATTGCAGGAAAACTACCGGGATCTGTGTGATCTGGTGCATGCGGTCGACAAAGGTCAGACCGACCGGGCGCGCCGCCTGGCCCGCAACCATGTTCGCCGCTTTAACTCGTACATGCGCAAAAGAGAGCAGCAAAAAGATGCTAGTCAGATTTAATAGGCTATTTCTTCAGGTTCAACGGTTCAAATAGTTAGCCGCTGGCTTCTTGCTGCTTGCAGCTGGCTAAAAGCTGTTGATGGCTTGCCAGAAGCCAGCAGCCGGTAACCTTTGAACCCTGAACCTTGAACCATTGATAACTGACATTTGAAACCTAAAGAGCAGAATTAATCTTGTAGCGTATAAGAGCAAAGGCCATGGAATTAAAACGAATAACCAAACATCCCGTTCTGGAAATACCTGAAAGTAAAGAGATCTCCTTTAGCTGGAACGGCAAAAAGCTGAGCGGATACGAAGGCGAAATGATATCATCCGCCCTTTTCGCCAACGGCACTCAGATATTCGGTCACCATCCCAAGGATAACAGTCCCCAGGGAATGTTCTGCGCCAATGGGCAATGCTCCCAATGCCTGGTTATTGCCGATGGCCTGCCGGTCAAGTCGTGTATGACCCCGCTGGCGGATGGCATGGTCGTCGAAAGCGTCGAGGGGTTGCCCAAACTGCCGGAAGACGATGTCGAGCCCCTGATTCAGACCGCAGATGTAAAGGAAGTCGACGTTTTGATCATCGGTGCCGGCCCGGCCGGTCTGGCGGCGGCGGTGGAACTGGGGAGACTGGGGGTTGAGACCCTGGTCGTGGATGATAAGGACCGCCCGGGTGGCAAACTGGTGTTGCAAACTCATAAATTCTTCGGCTCGGTCGAAGATTCTTACGCCGGGACCCGCGGCTTTGAGATTGCGGCAATTCTGGCGGATGAAATCAGCAAACTGGACTCGGTGGACATCTGGCTGAATACGACGGCGGTCGGGGTGTTTTCAGATAAGATTGTCGGTGCCGTCAAAGGCGTCAAAAACAAACATTACCGGCAAATCAGGCCCAAAAAGCTGTTAATTGCCACCGGTGCCAGAGAAAAAATGCTGTCTTTTCCGGGAAACACCCTGCCGGGGATTTACGGTGCCGGCGCATTCCAGACGCTTGTCAACCGCGATCTGGTCAAATCCTCGGAAAAGGTCCTGATTGTCGGCGGCGGTAACGTGGGGCTGATTGCCGGGTACCATGCCATACAGGCTGGTATCGAAGTGGTTGCCCTGATAGAAGCTCTGCCGCAGGTCGGCGGGTACAAGGTTCATGCCGACAAGCTCAAGCGGCTGGGGGTGCCGATTTTAACCGGCCACACCGTTGTGGCGGCAACCGGTCGGGACAAAGTCGAAGCGGTCACCGTCGCCCGCCTGGATCAGGACTGGAAGGTGATTCCGGATACCCACAAAACCTATGCGGTGGATACGGTTCTGATCGCCGTCGGACTGGCCGAAGTCAATGAATTTTATTTCAAAGCACGCCAGTGGGGCATGGATGTGTTCAGCGCCGGTGATGCCCAGGAAATTGCCGAGGCATCGGCGGCTATGTTTACGGGCAAGATCGAGGGGTTGAAAATTGCGCAGTCCCTGGGCCTGCCGGTCGGTAAGATCCCCACAGAATGGGACGAAAAAGCCACGATTTTAAAATCCAAACCCGGCCCGACCAAGCCGCGCAAACAGCCCGAACGCGAAGAAGGGGTATTTCCAATTTTCCACTGTTACCAGGAGGTGCCCTGCAATCCCTGCACATCGGTATGCCCGGTCGGTGCCATTCGAACCGAACGGGACGACATCACCGGCTTGCCCTACATCATCGATTTAGAGGACTGTACCGGTTGCGGCCGCTGCGTGGCAGTCTGTCCGGGCCTGTCGATGAGTCTGGTCGACTATCGCAACGATCCCGAGCACCCCCTGGTCACCCTGCCTTATGAAATCTGGCGCGAGCGGGTTGCGGTCGGCCAGAAAGTCCCGCTTACCGATGTGGACGGTGCCATCCTGGGGTATTATCCCGTCGAAAAGCTGTCGACCCGGCGTAAATTCCCGGGCACACTGCTGGTGCAGGTTAAAGTCGATAAAAAAGTGGCCAAAGCGGCCATGGGCATCTGGGTGCAGGATCAACAAATCGAGCCTTCCCTGATCTATGAAAAAGAATTGCCGCCCGATGACGCCATCATCTGTCGCTGCGAACGCATAACAGCCGGAGAAATTAAAACAGCTATCCGCAAGGGCATCAGAGATATCAATCAGTTAAAAGCCGTTACGCGCGTCGGCATGGGCGCCTGTGGATCAAAAACCTGCCGACCGATGATCTGGCGCATCTTTCAGGAAGAAGGTATCGATCTGGGCACGGTAACCGATCGTGTCGATCGACCGTTGTTTGTCGAGGTGCCGATTGGCATACTGGCCGGTGCACACCAGGGAGGTCGAATTGAAAACAAGTGATGTGATCGTTGTCGGAGCCGGCTCAGTCGGCGTGCCGACCGCCCTGGCGCTCGCAGAGCGCGGATTCAAAACCCGCGTGATCGACATGCATCCGTCACCGGGCCAGGGCGAAAACAAACATGCCATCGGCGGCATCCGGGCCACCCATTCAGATCCTGCCAAAATTCTGACCTGTCGGCGGTCGCTTGAAATTTTTGCAACCTGGCAGGACCTGCATGGTGATCACATTGAATGGCTCATGGGCGGCTATACCTTCCCGGTTTATCGTAAAAAAGACGAGACCATGCTAAAAAAGCTCCTACCCGTTCAGAAAGAATACGGACTCAATATCGATTTCATGGGACCGAAGGACATCATGAAAATCGTTCCCGGTATCAATCCCAAGGGGCTACGGGGGGGCACCTTTTCACCGGATGATGGGTCGATTTCGCCGCTTCTGACCGTCAATGCCTTTTATCGGCGGGCCGCTGCGCTGGGCGTCGATTTTCATTTTAAAGAGCGTGTTGGCCAAATACAGGTCAAAAACAGCCGCGTCATCGGCGTGGAAACCGAGCAGTCTGAATATCGTGCACCCGTCGTCGTTGATACGGCCGGTCCCTTTTCACCCGAGTTGAGCCGTACCGCCGGCATCGACCTGAAGGTCGTACCGGATTCCCATGAAGGCGCCATCACAGAACCGGTTAAGCCGTTTTTTAAATGCATGGTGGTCGATATTCGCCCCGGACCGGGATCCAAGAACTTTTATTTTTACCAGAATTTGCACGGGCAGGTCATTTTTTGCATCACGCCTGATCCACCCATTGTCGGCACCGACAAAGGCGAAACAGCTGAATTTCTTCCCCAGGTATGTGCCCGCCTGGTGCATCTGCTACCACGACTGAAGAATTTAAGGGTGCGCCGGACCTGGCGCGGTCTGTATCCGATGACGCCGGACGGCTCGCCACTGGTGGGATGGAACCAACAGCTCAAGGGCTTGCTGCATGTCACCGGTATGTGCGGCCAGGGCTTGATGCTGGGACCGGGAGCCGCAGAAGTGGTTGCCCGCCTGATAGCCGGCGAAACCACCGCTGATGATCAAATCATTTTAGAAGCCTTTGCGCCCCATCGGTCGTTTATGGGCCAGGAAGCGCTCAAATAGGCCAAGCTGCAATCCGCCTGCAGCGGAATTGCGGCTTGGTCTCGCTGGTTAAACAGTTAATGAGTCGATTGGTTAAATTGTTTGCAGTTTGATCATTTGTAAATTGGTCAAGCTCTCAGATAGTCAATTGAAACTTGATTAGGGGTCAGCTTAATTGTATAAGTATATTTTTGACAATAAACAGAAGCCAGAAGCCAGAAGCCAGAAGCCAGAAGCCAGAAGCCAGATTGAACGGTGTATCGAATAATTGATAAAAGGAGCAAACCCATGCCGGACTATCATTTAAAAGAAACGAAAACGTTGGATTACCAAAGACCCGAAATTACCAACGGCTACGCCGATCAGACCTTGACCGTCAATCTGTCAGAGGCACAAATTGATATCAAACCGGTAGATGCGAAAACCAAAAAAACGTTTATCGGCGGCAAAGGCTATGATCTGTGGCTGCTGTGGAATGCGGTTCAGCCCACCACCCGCTGGAATGATCCTGAAAATGCCCTTTGCATCGCGGCCGGCCCGCTGGGGGGAACTCCCATCTACCCGGGCTCCGGCAAAAGCATTGTGGCCACCCTTTCGCCGACCACCGCATCGGTAATCGATTCCAACGTCGGCGGTTATTTCGGGCCCTATCTCAAATTTTCCGGTTTCGATGCCCTGGAAATTAAGGGCAAGACGACTTCTGAAACGGTGGTCTTTATCGATGGCATCAACCAGAAGGTGCAGCTTTTCGAAACTGACGGCCTGCCGGACAACGCCTATGAGCTGTCCGCCATTTTAACCGAGCATTTTGCCCAGGGAAAGCCGCGCAACATCTCGGTGGTATCCACCGGCCCGGGCGCTAAAAACACCCTGATCGGTTGCCTCAATTTTACCTGGTATGACCCCAAACGCAAGCGCGTCCGCTACAAACAGGCCGGCCGCGGCGGTGTCGGGTCTGTTTTTGCCGACAAAGGGCTGAAGGCCCTTGTCGCCTGCTGGAAAAATGTTACCGCCGACACCAATAACCCGGCGGACAAAACCCGCTTGAAAAATGTGGCCAAGCTGCACTCCCGTGAAATTGTAGAATTGGATCCCAAGCAAAACGAAATGGCCAAAATCGGCACCACGCATCTGGTGACCATCATGAATGACCACGACCTGTTGCCGACCCATAATTTTCGTTATGGTCAGCACACCCAGGCCCCTAATCTGGGCCAGCAAGTTTATCGGCGGATGTTTGATCCGGGCTTTGACGGCTGCTGGATGGGGTGCACCGTGGCCTGCTCACATGGTATAAAAGATTTTGTTCCATTGACCGGACCTTACAAAGGTAAGAATGTTTTTGTCGATGGACCGGAATATGAAACCATCGCCGGTTGCGGCTCGAATCTGGGTATATTTGATGCGCATACGGTGGCAGAGATGAATTTTTATTGTGATGCCTACGGCCTGGATACGATAGCAGTGGGAACCGGCATTGCCTTTGTGATGGAGTGCTTTGAAATGGGCTTGATCGACCAAACCCATACCGGCGGCCTGGATCTTCATTTCGGCAACCGTGACGCGGCACTGGAAATCGTGCATCAAATGGCGTCCGGAGAGGGCTTCGGCCAAATCGTTGGCCAGGGGGTCCGCAGAATGAAAGCCATTTTCGCAGAGGATTTCGGCGCCGATGCCACCATCATGCAGGACATCGGTATGGAGGCCAAAGGACTCGAGTTTTCAGAATACATGACCAAGGAATCACTGGCCCAGCAGGGCGGCTACGGACTGGCGCTCAAGGGCCCCCAGCATGATGAGGCCTGGCTGATATTTCTGGATATGGTCCACAACTTTATGCCGACTTTCGAGCAAAAAGCTGAAGCCCTGCACTGGTTCCCCATGTTTCGAACCTGGTTCGGACTCTGTGGTCTGTGCAAACTACCCTGGAACGACATTGTCCCGGAAGACAACAAAGACACCCCTGAGCCCGCCAAGGTCATGAAACATGTTGAGTGGTATGCGGATTATTTCAGCTCCATTACCGGCATTGAAGCCGGCCCCGAAGATCTGATTATAATGAGTGAGGCCGTTTACAACTTTCAACGCATCTTTAACCTGCGCATGGGCTTTGGCCGTCGCCAGCACGATGATATTCCCTATCGGGCGGTGGGGCCGGTCACCGAAACGGAATATGAATCCCGCGCCGAACGCTATGATAAGCAACTGACCGAAACGAACACGTTTGACATTGAAGGCAAGAGCACGGCTGAAAAGCTGGCCGCACTGCGCAAGCACCGTGAAGAACAATATGACAAGCTCAAAGATGCCGTGTATAAGCGCCGCGGATGGACGACCGACGGAATTCCGACGCTGAAAACCGTCAAGCGCCTCGGCATCGATTTTGATGATGTTGTGGAATTATTGAAGGCCAACGGTGTCAATGCATGATTCAGGTTGCCGGAAAGCAGATCGCCTGGCGGGAAGGCATGACGGTTTCCGACCTGCTCGAAGCGCTCAAAGATCCCCATCCTTACGCCGTTGTGCGCATCAACCAGCAGTATGTCACGCGACCCAACTTTGAGCATACCTTTGTCCCCGATGACGCAGAAGTCTATCTGATTCCAATGATTGCCGGCGGGTAAGCTCATCCTCAAGCAAAGCGCATAGGGCAGAGCGAATTCGATTCCCTTCTGGCGCCTTGTCCATGCTCCCTGTTCCATGCGCAATATAAGCCGCATTCCTCAACAATTCCTTTACGCTATGCGCTGGGCCCGATGCCCCCTGCAATATGCCCCACACCCTGGACGGGTTCTCTGAAGTCCAACTTGACCACAGGATTTGCAATCCAGTTAAGGACATGATATTCTTAATAATCATGAACCATCTGCCCTCAATATTCTGAAACGCGGATATCTGGGAAACTCCAGCTGAATACTGTCGATATATCTCAACAAGAAAATCACAAAGGGAAAACACATCATTTTAATTTAGTCCTTTCGTGTCCTTCGTGCCCTTCGTGGTTACGGCTGCCTTACTTGAGCTTTCTAAATAACCGTATTCAGAAAAATTACCGCTGGTGATATACGCAAACGAACTTAAGTTTTGCGGGCTGCAGCCCGATATAAATAATGCAGATAAACGGCTCAAAAGCCTCGTTCTTTGTCAATAAAATAGAGTTTCAGGCGGAAAACGTCACAAAATCCAAATGCTGCGGTTTCTTATCAGGAGGGTGTTTAAGGCGGTTGAAGACGTTTGACACCCCGTCAACGCATAGCGTCTTACCCTTTGAATTTGCGTGAAAAATCTTGACTTCTTCTGGATTATGGTTTTAATTTTAGGCAACTGAATCGTACTTAGCGCATCATTCAATGCGAAAATTGAAAAGGTCAAGATCATCATGTTCGTTTTTCGAAATCTGTTAGTCGCGGTGGCAACGGTGGTAGATTATGTATTGGTGTTTTTCATGATCATCATAATCGCCCGCGCCGTGCTGTCATGGGTAAGCCCGGATCCATATAATCCGATTGTGCGTTTCATTCATAATGTAACGGAGCCGATCCTGATTCAAATTCGCAAAAGATTGCCGATGATGTATGGCGGAATCGACTTTTCTCCAATAGTCGTGATTCTGATCATCATCTTCCTGCGAATATTTGTGGTCAACAGCCTTGAAGGTTTGGCCCAGTCCTTAGGATAAGATGAAAGGCAGGTGAACGTCGATGAAAATTACGCCCCTTGATATCCAGCAGCAGCAATTTAAAACCCGATTTCGCGGTTTTGACATTCGAGAAGTTGATGCTTTCCTTGAGCAGGTGGCTGAGACCTTCGAAACGTTGCGGAAGACAAATCAGAATCTGACTGATGAAGTCCGACGATTGGAACTGGAAATTCAGGGATATCGGAAACGGGAAGAGACCTTCAAACGGGCACTGCTTAATTCCCAAAAAGTATTGGATCAGATGAAGGACAATGCCCGCAAGTCAGCCGAATTGATCATCGCCGAAGCCGAAGTAAAAGCTGAAAAAATCCTCAATAAGGCTCACAATCGCCTGGCACAACTGCATGAGGACATTTCGGAATTGAAACGACAGCGGACGCAAATAGAAGTTCAGATCAGCTCGATCATTGAAGCGCATTCCAGACTGCTCGAAATCGGAAAAGAAGGAATCAAGGAATCAGACGAAGAAGACGACAAAATCAAGTTCCTCAAAAAGTCAAATTAAACGTCGGATTCCAAAAACCGGTAAATTCTTTAAAACCGCCTGAAATGAATGCACGGGTGCTGACCGCAGGTTGTGCGGCAGGCGCTCAGTTCTTAGTTTTCAACTAAGGGTCAGCTTTCGTTTCAGGCGGTTTTATCGGCACTGAACCAATGGTTTGGCGGGAACATTTTTTTTTGATGTTTGGACCTAACGTACGAAAAAAAATAAGAATAACCACAAAGACACGAAGGACACAAAGAATAAAATAAAATTTTTTAATCAGAGCGTATCTTTGTGCTTTTTGTGGTAATATTTGGAAGACATGGCTCGATCGATGACATGGGAGTTGCAATAGCGAATGTTCTTATAGCAGGAGCGGTTAATGGCAAAAATTGATGCATTTTTTAAACTGATGAATGAACAGGGAGCCTCCGACCTTCACCTGGCGTCCGGTCTGCCCCCGGCGCTTAGAATCAGAGGCGATATTGAAAGAATCAAATATAAAGTCCTCAATAACGACGATCTCAGGGCAATGCTCTATGAAATTGCTCCCGAGCACAAAGTCAAAACATTTGAGGAAACCGGTGATATCGATTTTGCTTACGAAATCCCCGGTCTCGCCCGTTACCGCGCCAATTTCTTCATGCAAAGAAACGGCGTGGGCGCTGTCTTTCGTGAGATTCCCAGTACAATCATGACTGCCGAGCAACTGGGTCTGCCGCCGGTCGTGTCAAAACTGGCGACTCTGCCCAGGGGTCTGGTTCTGGTAACCGGCCCCACCGGCAGCGGCAAATCCACCACCCTGGCATCCATTATTGATGTGGCCAACCGCGCGCGCAAGGATCATATCATAACGGTCGAGGACCCCATTGAGTTTGTGCATCAAAGCCAGGGATGCATCGTAAACCACCGCGAGGTCGGTCTGCATACCGAAACCTTTTCCTCTGCGCTACGCGGTGCCCTGCGTGAAGATCCCGACATTATTCTGGTGGGCGAAATGCGCGATCTCGAGACCATCTCGTTGGCCGTTGAAGCGGCTTCAACCGGCCATCTGGTGTTCTCCACGCTGCACACATCCAGTGCCTATAAAACCGTGGATCGTGTTATCGAGGTATTTCCTTCTCACGAACAGCCTTTGATTCGCTCGACTCTGTCCGACGGTCTGCGGGCGGTGGTCGCCCAGACCCTTTTTAAGCGTGTTGATCGCAAGGGTCGCATCGTGGCCCTGGAGATTTTAATTGCCAATCCGGCCGTCCGCAATCTGATCCGCGAAGGCAAAACCCATCAGATACCGTCCATGATTCAAACCGGGAAGAAATACGGTATGGTTCTGCTGGATGATTATATAATGGAATTGTTCCAGAGTGGAAAAATTAGCGCCGATGAGGCCTATGCCAAAGCCAATGAAAAGGCAAGGTTCAGGCCTCTGCTCAAAGCACCGCCAACCGATTTTACCGAAGTCTGATAAGGACAGTTAAAGAAATATAATTATAACCACTAAGACACAAAGGACACAAAGATAAATACAAAATTTTTTATTCTTTGTGCTACATCGCGCTCTTCGTGGTAATATTCGTGACACGTTTTCTTGCTAACGGATGATCTAAGACTTTAAAGGCCGTACCATGAAAAAACAGGAAATTGACCATCTTCTGGTAAAAATGCTGGATTATCACCGGGATGTTTCTGACCTTAACTTTACGGTCGGCAAGCCCATGCAGGTGGAGAGCGCCGGTGAACTGATTCCCGTTGATTTTAAGCCGACATTTAAGGCGCTGACCCCCTTTCAAACCGAGGTCATTGCTTTGAATTTAGTCAACCAGGACCGCCGCCTGACGCATGCCCTTTTGGGTGCTGGCTCCTGCGACATGTCCTACGCGCTGCCCGGCAAAGCACGCTTCAGGGTCAACATCTTTTCCCAGGGCGCCAATATATCGATTGTTTTGCGTAAGCTGGAGTCTAAAATTCCGACCATCGAGGAGCGCGAGCTGCCTAAAACGATGTTCCAGATTGCCAAAGAGATCAACGGTATCGTCTTTGTCACCGGTGCAACCGGTTCCGGTAAAACCACCACCCTGGCAGCCATACTTGACGAAATCAATGAGAACAAATCCGTGCACATCATCACCCTGGAAGATCCGGTTGAATATCAGCATCCCCATAAAAAATCGACCTTCAACCAGCGCGAACTGGGCCAGGATTTTGACAACTATGCCAATGGCTTGCGGGCCGCTCTGCGGCAGGCCCCCAAGGTGATTCTGGTCGGTGAAATGCGCGACCGCGAAACAATTGAAATCGGCCTACGCGCCGCTGAAACCGGCCATCTGGTTTTAACAACCCTGCATACCGTTGATGCCGGCTCGACGGTCAATCGTATTCTGGGTATGTTTTCCACCGACGATGCTGAACAGATCCGCATCCGGCTGGCTGATACCATGCGCTGGATCGTCTCCCAGCGACTGCTTCCCAAAGTCGGCGGCGGCCGGGTGGCAACCTTTGAAATTCTGGGTGCCAATCTGAGGGTAAAAGACCTGATCTTACACGGAGAATCGGAAGGCAAATCATTTTATGAAATCATGGAAAAGGGCAATGCCTTTGGTATGATCACCTTCGACCAGCATATTGTCGGCCTGTATGAGCAGGGTTTGATTACCCAGGAAACGGCATTGGGTTATAGCTCACATAAGGGGATTGTGGGACGCGGTATCGATTCCATCAAGAGCGCCCGTGGGGAAGCCACGACCGACATCGGCAACCTGGAAATTGATCGGAACTATGCCAAATCCGTAAATTAATAAGGTCGGCCCGTTTCCCGTATGCCCGTTCGCCGGTTAAAAATCAATCAAACTTTTTCATTCGATTACGCGCTCAACGGGCTTAACCGGCTCAACGGGTAACCTAAAACCAAGAGTAAAGTTGAGCGTCTCAATCTAAAGAAGTATCGCGTTTTTCGCAAAAAGTTAAAATAAGGAACATATGCAATGGAAGTTATCTGCACGAGTTGTCAAAGTAAATTCAAAATATCCAGTGATAAGATCCCCGCTAACAGGCGCACAACTGTTGCCTGTCCCAAATGCAAGGGCTACATTACCCTGAAACCTCGAAAGGGTTCCGCAGGCGGCCGCGGCGGCGGCTCAATGAGTGGCTATAATGCAGCCGAAAAACCATTTGACTTCATTGAAGAAGAAGGCTTGACCGCCCTGGTATGCGAATCCAATCCAATGATCCGCAAGACGATTATCAACGCACTTGAAGTCATGGACTACCAGATCACGGAGGCCGAGAGTGCCCGTGATGCGCTAAAACGCATGCGCTATCACAATTACGATCTGTTTGTCATCAATGAAAATTTTGACAGCGACAATCCGGAATCCAACAGCATACTGTTGTTTCTCGAAAGGTTGAGCATGGGTGTGCGCCGCGATATGTTTGTGGCGTTGATCAGCAACCGGTTCAGGACAATGGATAACATGATGGCCCTCAACAAGAGCGTCAACTTGATTATCAATATTAAAAATATCGAAGATATCGGGAAAATATTAAGCCGCGGAATTACGGACAATGAATATTTTTACCGCATTTTTAAGCAGACGCTTAAAGAGGTCGGCCGCATCTAATACAAGGTTTCCGGTCTCAATTAAACATACTTAAGATCATTTATGCTGTTAGGTCGACAACTTTTCACTGCCAATATGGAATAATGGAACAGGGCCTTATTTCAGATCCCATTCTTCCACTATTCCACCATTCCATCATTCCAACCGGGGGGGCAACAAATTCCAAGTGAATGCCAAGATTCAACATATTGCGGATGATCTTTTTTTGATTCCGTTGGTGCCGGCCATGCGTGGTTTCTCCGATTTTATCAGTGCCTGGTTGTACAGGGGCAGCACCACATATTTGATTGATGTTGGCCCCTCGGCCTGCGCGCCGGATCTCATCCATGCATTAGAGGCTTTAGATGTCCGTCATTTAGACGCCATCTTACTCACGCATATTCATCTGGATCATGCCGGCGCCATCGGGGAAATCGCCGAAGTCTTTCCACAGGCCCCCATCATCTGTCATCAGGTAGCCATACCTCACCTGGCCGAGCCTTCGCGTCTGTGGGAAGGGACAAAAAAAGTACTCGGACCAATGGCCTTGTCCTATGGTCCGATAAAGCCGGTGGCCGAAAATCGGCTTCAGGCGGCTGACCGTTTTGAGAACGAATCCATCAAAGCCATCATTACGCCCGGGCATGCAGCCCACCATGTCAGCTACCAATCTGAAAAATACCTGTTTGCCGGTGAAACCGGAGGCGTCTTCATCGCCCTGCAGCATAACCGATTTTATTTGCGACCGGCCACTCCACCGAAGTTCTTTCTGGATGAAGCGTTGCACAGCGTTGACGCCCTCATTGCCGGCAGCCCGCAAATGATCTGCTACGGTCACTACGGTGTCCATGCCGATGCTGTCGAAATGCTGCGCATCCATCGCCGTCAACTTCAGTTCTGGGAACAGTTGCTCAGAACTGAAAAGAATAATTTTGATGAAGTTGACCGCGATTCAAAATGCCTAACGCAGCTTTTGCGGGAAGATAAACTGATGGGAACTTTCGATCAATTGCCGGTGGACATCCAGGCGCGCGAAAAATATTTCCTCAAAAACAGCATCAATGGATATCTGGGGTATCTTGATACAGAGGACCGAGGACAGAAGTCAGAGGTCAGATGACAGAGGTCGGAGGTCAGAGGTCGGAAGTTGGAAAACAGATGGTAAAGACCGGCGGATGAAACCCCCAGCGGTCCTCTGCTTTCTTTTTTCTGTCTTCTGTTCTCTGTCTTCTGTCTTCTGAAATATAAGTTGATGGTGGGCAGGCTGTATTGAGGCCGAATGAGCACATTATTCCATATTGTTCGCAATGAGTTTTAAACCCGCCAGCGTCAGTGCCGGTTCAACCGCTTCAATGGTTTCGGAAACATCGAATAAAAGCTTGGCCAGACCGCCGGTGGCAATAACTTTAGGCTCAGTCCCCATCTCCAGTTGCATGCGCCTGACAATTCCATCAACCAGGCCGGCATAGCCAAAGATGATACCGGACTGAATGCTCCCGATGGTATCTTTGCCGATGACGTTTTCAGGCGGGCTAAAAATTTCCACCCGCGGCAGCTTGGACGCTTTTAAAAATAACGCTTCTGAAGCAATTCCGATTCCGGGACTGATGGCGCCTCCAAGGTATTCACCCTTTTCAGAAATGGCATCAAACGTTGTGGCGGTGCCGAAATCAACCACGATCAAACTGTGGCGGTATCGATGAAATGCAGCCACGGCGTTGACGATGCGGTCCGCACCAACCTCCCCTGGATTTTTTAATAAAATGGGCATGCCTGCACAATTTTTGGCATTAACCCATGTCGGGGGATGACCGATATATTTGCGGCAAAAGGCATCTAAAATAGTGACCATTGGCGGGACCACGCATGAGATAATGGTTTGTTCAATATCGCTCAGCCGGATGTTGTCGGCCGTAAACAGACTGTTGATCAATACGTTGAACTCATCCTCGGTCGTGTTGCGCTCGGTATGAATACGCCAATCGTTGCGCAATTTGTCGCCCTGGTAAACGCCTAATACCGTGTGTGTATTACCGACATCAATGACCAGTAGCATATCCATATCTCCTTCACTAAATTCCCAATATCAGAAATCACGAATCAGAGTTCAATTATAAATTATCATTTGCCATATCTGTTTAATTGGTTTGATTGGTTTAATTTGTTCGATTGATTCTGTCTATTCCAACCAATTCAACCAATGAAACTAATTAAACCAATCCAACAACTGATTTTACCTTTGAACCTTTGAAAGTTGAACCTATATACCCGTGAAGCTTAATCTTCCCGGGCAGCTTTCATGGCATCTAAAATCCGGATGGTGGCCCGGGTGTTGGCGACATCATGAACCCGCACGATGTGCGCACCGCATAGCACCGCCGCGGCGACTGCGGCCTGGGTACCGGTTTCAACAATCGGCGTATCCGGAAGGATATCGTTACTATGCGCTTCTTTTAATAGTTTACGGATAAATAATTTGCGAGAAGGGCCCACCAGAATAGGCGCATCCAGAGCTGCAAAGGCTTCAAGCTGCCTGATGAGTAGAAGATTATGCGATACCGTTTTACCGAAACCGATTCCCGGATCAAGGATGATGTTTGATTTTGAGATACCCTGCTGTTGCGCCCTGACGATCGCTGCACTTAAAAAATCTGATATTTCGCCGATCAGATCTGTGTAGGACGGAGACAGCTGCATGGTTTTGGGACTGCCCAGCATATGCATGAGCACCACCGGTGTGCCGAACTCTGCGGCCACTGCTCCCAGATCCGGGTCGAAACGCAGCGCGGAGATGTCGTTGATTATCGATGCACCGGCTTTGATTGCCTGTTTGGCAACTTCGGCTTTCATGGTATCAATGGATATGGGAATGGAAATTTCAGCGGCCAGTTGTTCGATGACCGGTATGACCCGTTCAATCTCCACCTTGACCGGTACCGGATCGGCGAAGGGCCGCGTGGATTCCCCTCCAATATCCAGGATGTCGGCGCCGTCCGCTGCCAGTTTGAGGCCCTGGGCCACGGCGGACTCGGAGGTTAGAAATTTTCCGCCATCGGAAAATGAGTCCGGTGTCACATTAACCACCCCCATAATCGCTGTTCGATGGCCAAATTCCATTTCAAAACCGGCCCACGACAGCCGATATGTTCTGGGGAATGCTTGCTTCATCAGGATGGATCGGCAGCGGATTCTGCAGTGGTCCCATGGTCGTCTAAAGGTCTTGAAGGCAGCTCGATGCCAGGCCGCAATTCTTGGATCAACTCATCGAGCTCTTTACCCATGACGGTTTCCTTTTCGAGCAGCACCTCCGCCAGCTTGTGGAGGATATCCAGGTTTTCCTTTAAAACCGATTTGGCAAGACCATAGGAACTTTTGATCAAATTATTGATTTCCTCATCGATCTTTTGGGCTGTCGCCTCGGAGTAATCTCTGTGCTGGGCGATTTCACGACCCAGAAAGACCTGTTCCTCACCTTTGGCATATGAGAGCGGGCCGAGGTTGTCGCTCATACCCCAGCTCCTGATCATCTGCTGGGCGAGATCAGTTGCCCGCTTGATGTCATTGGCCGCACCGGTGCTGATGCGTTTGAAAACAATTTCTTCCGCCACCCGTCCGCCGAAAGCGACCGCCAGCTCGCTCTGCAGTTGATCTTTGTATTTAAAGTCGCGTTCTTCGGGTAAAAACCAGGTAACGCCGGCAGCCCGTCCACGGGGTATAATCGTTATTTTGTTGACGGTATCCGTCTCCGGCAAAAACCGCGCAACCAGGGCGTGGCCGCCCTCGTGATATGCGGTCACCTTACGGTCTTCCTCTTTAATGACTTTGGACTTGCGCTCAAGGCCCATATATACTTTATCCTTGGCGTCTTCGAAATCGATCATACCGATTTTTTCTTTATTGCGTTTGGCCGCCAGCAAAGCCGCCTCGTTGACCAGGTTCTCAAGATCGGCACCCGAAAAGCCGGGCGTTCCTTTGGCCAGGATGACCGGGTTCACATCCTTGTCGATGGGCGTTTTTTGCATGTGGACACGCAGTATTTTCTCTCGACCGCGGATATCGGGCATTGAGACCACGACCTGCCGGTCGAAGCGACCGGGTCGCAGCAATGCCGGATCCAGAACATCGGGCCGGTTGGTGGCTGAAATCAAAATAACACCTTCATTGGATTCAAAACCGTCCATTTCAACCAGCAGTTGGTTCAGGGTCTGCTCTCTTTCATCATGGCCGCCGCCCAGCCCGGCCCCGCGGTGACGCCCGACCGCATCGATTTCGTCGATGAAAATGATACAGGGTGCGTTCTTTTTACCCTGCACAAACAGATCTCTAACTCGGGAGGCACCCACACCGACAAACATTTCCACAAAATCAGAGCCGCTGATACTGAAAAAGGGCACCCCGGCTTCACCTGCAATGGCCCGCGCCAGTAGTGTTTTGCCGCAGCCCGGTGGACCGACCAGAAGAACACCTTTGGGAATACGTCCGCCCAGGCGGGTAAACTTTTTCGGGTCCCTTAAAAATTCAACTATTTCCACTAGTTCTTCTTTAGCTTCGTCAATTCCGGCAACATCTTCGAAAGTCACTCTTTCAGACTGATCCGACATCAAACGGGCACGGCTTTTGCCAAACGAAAGCGCTTTACCGCCGCCGGCCTGCATCTGGCGCATAAAAAATATCCAGACACCTATCAAAACGATCATCGGAAACCAGGAAACCAGAACTGACATGTACCAGGGATTTTCAGATGGCGGCTTTGCGCTGATCACCACGCCTTTTTGACGCAGGATCTTGATCAGATCGCCGTCTTCGGGTGCAAACACTTTGAGTCGATTGCCGTCGCTATCGGTTACAAAAAGCTCCTGGCCCTGAATGACCACCTGGGCTACGCGCTCGTCATCCACCATTGCCAGGAAATCGGTATAACTGATGCTGGTTTCAGCCAGGTGTTGTTTACTGAAGAGATTGTACAGCATGACCATCATGAGGGTGATGACCAGCCATAGCGCCAAATTTTTGTAAAATGGATTCAAAGACAATTACCTCCCCGTCGTATTGAAGATTGAATATCTTTGGAATTGAATATTGAATATTGAGAATTTAACATTTAAGATCCGCCTGCGGCGGTTCATCTAGTAAAAGAGGGTGCGAGGCGACATCCACAAATATTCAATTCTTTTTAGATCTACAATATTCAATATCTATCAACAGTATCCTTTACCTGCGATTAAATTTCAAGTATCAAATGTCGGCCAGAGCATAAGATGGATATGGATACTTTTTATACAGTCAACTTAATCATCATCACGCCTTAGGCAAGCAAAAGTTCAGCTTTAAGCACACGGCGGGTTTGTGAATCAATTTTAACTGCATTATCCAACCGGTGTCCTGCAACCCAGATAATTTTATTGCGGCTGAGCACGATCGGGCATTGTATGCGTTCGGTCCTGGATATTTTGTGATCGATAAAATATTTTTTTAGCTTTTGGCGCCCACGGAGTCCCAAGGGGGAAAATCGATCGCCCGGACGAAAATTCCGGATGACCAGCGGAAAGCTGAGTTTATCCCTATCCATGAATGCATTCTGTCGGTCGGTCTGTTGCCAGTCTGAAACTTGCTCAATGGGTATTTCATCGAAACGCAGCTGCAGCCCGGCTTCTTGAATAAAAATTTCACCCGCCCTTGAAAGTTGATACGAGTACTCGGGCACTGGCGGCGCAAGGTGACCGTCGGCTGTTCGGCAGGGCATTTGCTGTGAATTTGAAATCAGCAAACGGCCTTGATCCCGCCCTACGCAAATATTGTCAGGAAGATCCAGCTTGTGGCCCGTCGTCCCCGGTTGAACCAATCTCAACACCGCTTCGATATGAGCGAAAGTGATTCGCCGCAGGTTACCTTTAACCTGTAAAAGGGCTTTGCGGATCAGGCGCCTCTGGGCCGCAATCGGTTCCTGTTTCAATCGGTCAAGGCTCAATCCGAGTCTTTCCGGACTCTCAAGAATAACCGCATCTTTATAAATCGGTAGGATATGGTCATCGATCCACTTTTCTTCATCAAATAAAATGGTGGCCGTCCGGTTAATAGAATCGACACATTTTGGATTGTATTCGGCTTGCAGTTTGGGAATCAAGCGGCTGCGAATCTTATTGCGCAGGAACCGCAAATCCCGATTAGAAGTATCCTCGACATAATCCAAATTCTGGGATGCAAGATAATCCAGTAGCTCACTGCGCCGCAAATGGATCAGAGGCCGGATGATGTGATCGGGGCGCATCGGTGGAATCCCTGCTAATCCCAACGGACCGCTGCCGCGCAGCATCGCCATTAACACCTGCTCGGCGTTATCATCGGCATGATGTCCGAGGGCAATTTTATCATATCCATGCTCAGAGGCGCAGCGATGGTAAAACCGATAGCGCACCTGTCGCGCCGCTTCCTCAACAGACAGATGGCGGCTTTTTTGATAAAGGCGTACGTCTTGCCTTTCAACATACAGGGGCATTTGAAATTTTTCGGCCAGAGCCGTCACAAACGCTTGATCGCTATCAGACGCGTTGTGCCGGAGCCCATGATTGAGGTGGGCAATCGCCAGTATCAGCCCATACTTTGGCGCCAGAGCGCGCAGAATATGGACCAGGGCCACCGAATCCGGCCCACCGGATACAGCCACCAGAACAGCATCTCCGCTTTGAATCATGGAATAGCTGCGCAGGGTGTGCTCAACCACCCGGAGTATTCTCTTTTGAACGTCGGAATCAGATGAAACGGAGGTTTTTTTGGACATAAAAATATTGCCGGTAAAAGGTGTATCGCCGCCTCAGGCCGGCGGCTCTACGCATTGCTCTGGTAAAAATTCATATACCTTTCAAATATCTACGGCAGGGTGTCATATAAGTCAACCCAAAACGCGGGCTTGCCGCGTGCAGGGGTTCTGGGTTCTGCGTTCAAGGTTCTGGGTTTTGATCCTCTGTACCTCTGAACCTTTGAACTCTGAACCATTGAACCTTTGAACCATTGAACCTTTGAACCCACTGCCCAATCAATCAGATTTTAGCTTAGGGCAACTTTTTTTATTGAAAAATATGACTTTTAACGTATGCTAGGAAAGGTTGTGCTAGGCGGGGAGCTAGCGGTGCCCTATTCCCGAAATCCGCTTATGCGGGGCTGAATCCCCTCTGAAGGGTCTTAAAAATGGAAGGCCGTAGCGCATTTTGATCGGGCGCCACGCAACGAACGGTCACGAACCTCGTCAGGTCCGGAAGGAAGCAGCGATAAGTGACGCAGTTTGTGTCGTGGACCGATTCCGGTCATATCGATGCTTTACCAATTCCATAAAGATTCGACAGCGGGTGCACAACCATTTTTTTTGGGCCCTCCATATATGGGTCATAGCCGCGTCCGGCGCGCATTTTATTACTGATTGCGGCCGCTTATCGATGGATTTGAGACCGTTCTATGCAAAAGCGGGGCGGGACCCGAAAACGGCATGAAAAATGGCGCTAAACCCCTTGCATTTTTCAAATAATACCTTGCTGAATCGTTCTTGACATCGTTTATAAGTGTCTTACTTTCCAATCGACATATTTCAATTTTGCAATAAACCAGGAGAAAACGCCGGCTTATGTCTGAAAAAAAGAAAATTAAAATTCAATCTGAACCCGATGAGAAAGAGAAAGGTAACGATAGGGAAAACTCAGATTCCGACAACAACCAGCCTCAAAACCTCGAGCCCGAGATCGCTGAAAGTGAAAGCCTCGAGCCGACTGATCCCCTGAAAGAGCTAAAAGCTAAATTGGCTGTCCAGGAGCAAGAGGCCAAAGAAGCGCATGAGCGGCTTTTGAGAGTTTCGGCCGATTATGAGAATTACAAAAAACGATCCGCCCGCGAGATGGAGGATTTTCGAAAATACGCCAATCAATCTTTGCTCAAAGAAATGCTCACGGTGGTCGACAATTTAGAACTGGCCATTAATTCGGCTGAAGAAGAAAAAAATGCGGATGAAAAATTGATCGAGGGTTTGAATCTCACCCGCGACGAAATGTTGCGCGTCTTTGAAAAATTTAACGTCAAACCGATATCGGCGCGTGGCGAAATATTTGATCCCGCCTTTCACGAAGCGGTAATGCGGGAAGAAACGGATGATTATCCGGAAAACACCGTTTTGAGTGAATTTCAAAAAGGGTATCTGATTCACGACAGGCTTTTAAGGCCTGCCATGGTCGTGGTTGCCGCACCCAAAAGCGATGAAGAATAAAAATTGAGCAAACTAATTCAGCTTATATAAGGAATAGACACGTAATTTTAAGGAGGTAATTGAAAATGTCTAAGGTTATTGGAATTGATCTCGGCACCACAAACTCGTGTGTTGCCATTATGGAAGGCGGAGATGCCAAAGTCATCACCAATCCGGAAGGCGGTCGAACGACGCCTTCGATCGTCGCCATTTCAGAAGGCGGCGAGCGCCTGGTGGGACAGATCGCAAAGCGTCAGGCAATCACGAATCCGGAAAATACGGTTTTCGGTGTCAAACGTCTGATCGGCCGCAAGTATGCTTCGCCGGAAGTCCAGAATGACATCAAGATCCTGCCCTACAAAATCGAACAGGCTTCAAACGGTGATACCCGCATAAGCATCAAGGGAAAACAGTACAGTCCGGCGGAAGTTTCCTCGTTTGTTTTGGCAGACATCAAACATTCGGCCGAAGAATATCTGGGAGAGAAGGTAACCGACGCTGTCATTACGGTCCCGGCCTATTTTGACGACAGCCAGCGACAGGCGACCAAAGATGCGGGTAAAATAGCCGGTCTGAACGTATTGAGAATTATCAATGAGCCTACCGCTGCATCGCTGGCCTACGGACTGGACAAGAAAGTTGAGGAAAAAATCGCTGTATTTGATCTGGGCGGCGGCACATTCGACATATCAATCCTTGAAATCGGAGAAGGGGTTTTTGAGGTTAAGGCCACCAACGGCGACACCCATCTGGGCGGTGAGGATTTCGATTTGCGCTTGATTGACTATCTGGCGGATGAATTTAAAAAGGATCAGGGAATCGATCTTCGCGGTGACAAAATGGCCCTGCAGAGATTGAAAGAAGCCGCCGAAAAGGCGAAAATGGAACTGTCGACCTCGATGGAAACGGATGTGAACCTACCTTTTATCACCGCTGATGCCAGCGGTCCCAAGCATCTCAACATCAAAATCACCCGCGCCAAACTCGAAGCGCTGGTCGGCGGTTTGCTGGATAAACTGGAGAACCCCTGCCGAACGGCTCTTAAAGATTCCGGCCTGTCCGCCAATGAAATAGACGAGGTGATTCTGGTCGGCGGCATGACCCGCATGCCGGCTGTACAGGAGCGCGTGAAGAAAATTTTCGGCAAGGACCCGCATAAGGGCGTTAACCCCGATGAAGTGGTTGCGCTCGGCGCTGCCATCCAGGGCGGTGTTCTGAAGGGTGATGTCAAGGATGTTCTGCTGCTGGATGTAACGCCGCTTTCGCTGGGTATTGAAACTCTTGGCGGTGTAATGACCCGCCTGATCGACAAAAATACCACCATTCCGACCAAAAAGAGCCAGATATTTTCGACAGCGGCCGACAATCAACCCGCGGTTTCGATTCACGTTCTGCAGGGAGAACGTGAAATGGCCGCCAACAACAAGACACTGGGCCGCTTCGAGCTGGTGGGTATCCCGCCGGCTCCGAGGGGCATTCCCCAGATCGAGGTCACCTTCGATATTGATGCCAACGGTATTGTCAATGTCTCGGCAAAAGACCAGGCTACCGGCAAAGAACAATCGATCCAGATAACGGCATCCTCCGGTCTGTCAAAGGAAGAGATCGACAAACTGATTAAAGATGCCGAGACGCATGCAGAAGAAGACAAAAGCAAAAGGGAACTGGTTGAAGCCCGTAACTCGGCCGATGCATTGATTTATTCGACTGAAAAATCAATCAACGAGCTGGGTGATAAGGTCGACAGTGAAACCAAGACCAATGTTGAAGCATCCATTGCGGAGCTTCGAAAGGCCATGGAGGGCGAGGACACCGCTGAAATAAAACGGATCAGCGACGAGCTCACCAAGGCCTCCCACAAGCTGGCTGAAGCCATGTATCAGCAGGCATCGCAAAGCGAACAACAAGCCGGCGCCGAAGCCGGCGGACAGGCAGCCGGTGACGCCGGCGCCGCAGATGAAGACGTGGTGGATGCCGATTTTGAAGAGGTCAAGGAAGAGGACAAAAAATAGGACATTTTCAGTTGACGTTAAAAACCCGCGGAAGGCACACCTTTCGCGGGTTTTTTTTTAGCGCCAGTGCGGCGTTGAGAAATGGCACCGGATGGTTTTTTTCAAAATGAGCAACTACGAAGAGATCATTCAAAACAATCTTCAACAACTTTACAGCAACCTGTCGGCGGATCTGGCTGACAGGATACCGGCCAGCCAGAATGATAATGAATTTCGGTTGCGCGCCTTTGGCGCACCCTGCCGCATTACACCGCAACACATCAAAATCGGAGATCAAACGCAGACGGGTCCACCGGGAATCATTGTTTCCTTATACGCGCTGCAGGTTACTGCCGCAGCGTGTCAATTAAGGCCGTTTAAAGCTTTTCGAGAATTGCCTGACAGTATGCCGTATGTCGGTGCTTTTGCATCGAATACCGAAAGCGTTCTGGCGGACCATATCGACACCGTTGAACGAGAAGCAGGTCGGATCATCGAGCAATTCAATGGTTCGCACCAGGCGCAAGCGGATACGGGTGATTTTTCATTTATTCTCTATCCGTTACCCAAGATTGCCCTAAATTATATATTCTATCGGGCCGACGATGAATTCCCGGCAGCGGTGACCTGTCTTTTTTCCAGCAACGCGCCGGAATTTTTGACAACAGATGCGCTGGCCGATACCGGCGAATATACGTCAAAAAAAATTCTGGATATTCTTTAGCCCATCATCACCAGCGGTTTCTGCTCGGCAACAGCTAAACGTAGAAAATGGGTGCCGTCATCATTCAGTGTTTACAAGCCGAATAAAATTCGTATTATAGAATTGTCATTTGAATTTTTCGCTGATCGGATCGCAATCAATAAGGAGGTAAGCACATGGAAGTGACCAAAGTTCTCTGGCCGACGGATTTTTCAAGCAGCTCGGAAAAGGCATTGCCTTACGTAACTTCATTGACCCAAAAATATCAGGCCGAAATCCACGTCCTGTATGTGATTGAGGATATTGCCCACCATGATGGCTGGTATGGTGATTTTGACCAATCACATGTCAATAAATTAATGCAATATGCCGAGAAATCGGCAACTAAAAGGCTGGAACAGGTTTGTGAAAAGTATCTGGATGGATGCCCGCTGTACATCAAGCATATCGCTGTCGGAGACCCGGCCCAGGAAATCCTAAAGCTGATCGACAAGGAAAAAGTCGATATGGTGGTGATGGCCAGCCATGGCGAGAAGGGTCACTATCGCTTCGGCAGTGTGACCGAAAAAGTCGTCAAAAACTCTCCCGTGCCGGTGACCACTATTCCCATCGAAGCACCGTAATTCGTATCAGAGGTCAGATGTCAGAAAACAGAGGACAGAAAACAGACGACAGACTGGTGTTACATCAGCCAGTCTCTACCATCTTTGTTCCAACCTCCGTCATCTGACCTCAGACTTCTGACCTCTGACCTACGTCATCTGTCTTCTGACTTCTGTCCTCTGACTTCTGTGCTCTGATTGCCTACCCGCCCGATGTCTGCGGAAAAGCCGCGTTGGAATACAGATATTCCGCTTTTTCCTTGTGCTTCAATTCTTCGTTGGCCATTTTCAGCAGCATTTCGCGCGGCTCGCCCTCGGCATGCAAGTTGGCCAATTCGGTGTAGAACTGATGGGATCTGGCTTCCCGGTGGGAGGCCACAAGATATACATCCTCAGGCTTGGACTGCGCACTTATTTCCGGTTCTTCAAGATACTCGGCAATTTTATAGTCTACGACATCGGTCATTCGCAGGCCTTTATCGCCGAAATGCCCATCGCGATAGCTCACTAAAAAAGCCTTGTGCTTCTTTTCTTCGCCCGCCATAAATTCCAACGTACCTTTAACGCTCGCGTCGGTGACCTTGGAAAGGATGTCCATGTAAAAATCATACGCTTCCTCTTCCCGCTTAATGGCGATCTCAAGAATATCGCCAACCCTTTTTCCCATTACCTTACCTCCTCAATTCAATATTTCCTTCGTCGGGTGTGAACTTTTGCATCGCAGCCTTATCCGGCAAAAGGTCGATAAATCGATCAGCTGTTAATAGCTTGTCGCTGGCTACTGGCTGGCGGCTGGATGTCGAGCTGCTTTTATCAATTGCATCTTTAAAGATCGGTATAAACGATTAAGCCCTGCCAGGCTGCGCTGTCGCTCGATCGCTTTCAGCCGCGCCGAAAACCAGGTGCAACTTTCAAGCTACCGGTGGTCCGTCAGCTTAACCTTGGACTTATGTAAAAACTTAATATAGATATGAATGACATGACGTCAACCAAATGACATATAGGACATTTGACCGCTTTCAGCCAAAACAGCACAACCCACCCCTGTTTCATTTTCTGCTGGACAGGCAATATCTGAAAAGCTATGGTAAATTGAAAAACAAAGGGGCCAACCGATTTTGGTGATACCCTCAAATCCAAATCTAACCTAAAGCTGATTTTCTCACGGCACAGGCGCTGCGTCGGCACGGGATATAAATGCACCCCATCCGGCAACGAAAATACAGGAAGTGAAGAACAAAGCAGCGCCGATTTTTTTAACAACACAGGTTTTTGACATAAATCAATTCACCCAATTATTAGATCGGATAATAACTACCTGATGCCGCCAGGCTCTTTTTGGCTATCATGAAAGCTAAAATAAGGGTACTTTATCGGGTCCATCTCCTCTTTTCATCGGCTTGCATAAATCGGAATTTGGGTATGTTGGAATATTGAAATCATGGGCAGAAACTCGACAAAAGAAATTTAAAACCAGATAGAAACCTTTAAAACCGCTTATTCCCTCATTCCGCGATTCCATCATTCCATTCCAGATTGAAAGGAGTCAGCCACTTGGACAACATCGTCTTAACCATCGATAATAAGAAGATCAGCTGTCCCCCCGGAACGTCGATCCTGC
>JASFIG010000004.1:0-34816 GCA_050122795.1 Desulfobacterales bacterium | reverse complement strand
TTGGCGAAAAGGCGCCCTGGGAACGACTCGATATGGTGATCCTGCCCGTGCTGACGTTGACGCTGATCGAATTGGGCTACATTTTGCGCATCACGCGCGCCAGCATGGTCGAGGTCATGAAATCGCCGTATATTCGTACGGCCTATCTCAAGGGCTTGCCCTACTGGCGCATCGTGTTCAAGCATGCCTTGCGCAACGCTTTGATGGCGCCGATCACGGTTATCATGCTGCACGTCAACTGGCTGATGGGCGGCATCGTGATCGTAGAGGTGGTCTTCGGCTATCCCGGTCTGGGCAAGTATTTGCTGGATTCTGCCATGTTCAAGGATATCAACGCCCTGGAAGCCGGGGCGATGATTCTGGTATCGGTGGCCGTCCTGACGCAATTGTTCGCCGACATTATTTACACGTTTTTGAATCCGCGCATCCGATATGCTTAATGTTATATCTTATGCGCTATATTTTTAGCCTTTGGGCGAAGAATATAAATCCGAATTTCGAATTTCGTGCTTCGGATTTCCGGTTTATCCGGTAGAGGAGAAATCATGGCAACAGCTGAGGAAGTAACCGCTGCCGCACAGGTTGAAGAAGCAAAGCCCGGTTTCTTTAAGCGCCTCTGGGCCGGGCTTTCGATCGTTTTTGCATCCAAAATTGCAGTGGTTGGGCTCGCCATTGTCCTGTTCTGGGTCATCGTGGCGATTTTTGCGCCGTTATTTACCCCTTACGGCCCGCTCGAGCAGGATTGGAAAGCGCCGAATCAGGGACCATCCGCATCCCACATCCTGGGCACCGATGAACTGGGACGCGATCTGTGGTCGCGGCTGATTTACGGCGCCCGCGTGGTGCTGGTGCTCATGCCCATAACGGAAAATTTCTGGATCCCCGGGGGAACTGCGATCTGGGGGGTGATTGTGGCGCTGATTGTCGGGGCGACCCTCGGGCTGATCGGCGGGTATTACGGCGGGTGGATCGATGAAATCATCATGCGCCTGTTGGATGCCATGATGGCGGTGCCCATCATACTGCTGTATATGATCATCATGGCCGCTCTGGGGGCTTCGGCCGTCAATGTGGTCATAGCGATCACCATTGTCGGAACCCCCGGTATTGCCCGGCTGGTGCGCAGCCTTACGCTGGATATCCGCACGAGGGAATATATCCGGGCGGCCGAGACCCGGGGCGAAAACCCCTGGCACATCATGTTTTTTGAAATTCTGCCCAACGCCCGGGGCCCCATCATTATCGATGCGATGCTACGGGTGGGTTACGCCATTTTCGCCATGGGAACCCTGGGTTTTTTGGGCCTGGGGATACCGCCACCGTCTCCGGACTGGGGCAGCATGGTGGCCAAGGGGCGCGAATTTATCCTGCAAGGCAGCCCGTGGGCGGCCCTGTGGCCTTCAATCGCCATCGCCTCTCTGGTGGTCGGATTGAACCTGCTGGCCGATGGCCTCAGAGAGGAATCGATGCGGTATCAATAGGCATGTCAGTGGTCCGTGGTCCGTCGCCGTTTGATATCGATTCGGTTTCCCTCCTTCGCCTCCACGGCTGCGGCGGAAAAGCAGGTGTCAGGTGCCAGATATACAAAATCTGAAACCTGAACACTGACACCTGACACCTTGAGTATAAAAGATATGTGACCGGGATGTTAACCACCCAAATGAAAGGCAGATAACTACCCATGCAAGAATCCAGCACATCGACAAACGATACCATTCTTGACGTCGATAATGTCCAGATAAACTACGAAACTCGCAAAGGCGATGTCGAGGCCATACAGGGTGTCTCCTTTAAAGTCAGACAGGGCGAAACGGTTGGCCTGGTAGGTGAATCTGGATGCGGCAAGAGCACAATTGCCTTCGGGATCGTCAATTTTCTGGGACCCAACGGTAAAATCATGGAGGGCAGTATCCGTTTTCAGGGAGAGGAGCTGGTGGGACGATCTGAGGAAGAGCTCAAGCGACTGCGGGGAGACCGGATTTCCATGGTGTTTCAGGATCCCATGCAGGCGCTCAACCCATCGGTGAGACTGGGCGAACAACTGGCTGAAGTTCTGACCTGCCACAAAGACATCTCTCATGAAGACGCCTGGCAAAAATCGATTGATATGCTCAAGCGGGTGAATATGCCGGATGTCGAAAATGTGATGACGCGTTATTCGCACCAGATTTCAGGCGGTCAGCAACAGCGCGTCGTCATTGCCATGGCCATGCTCAACAACCCGGCCCTGATCATCATGGATGAACCCACAACCGCCCTGGATGTCACCGTTGAAGCGGCCGTATTGGACCTGCTGGAAGAGCTCAAAAACGATTTCAATGCCGCCAATATTTTCATCACCCACAACCTGGGGGTGGTCGCGCGGGTCAGCGACTATCTGTGCGTGATGTATGCCGGCCAGATGGTGGAAAGTGGCCCCTTAACTGAGATCTTCCGCGATCCGCGGCACCCTTACACCATGGGGTTGCTGGCCTGTGTGCCGCGGCTGGGGGACAGCAAGCTGGAGTCACTGCTGCATCCCATCCGGGGCCGGGTGCCGCCGCCGGCAGAGCGCTCCAAAACCGAATGCATTTTTGCACCCCGCTGCGAATATGTCACCGAAGACTGCCGCAAAGCGCGCCCGGGCTTTGAGCAAATTACCTCTGATCATGTGGCCCGCTGCATCTATGCAGCAGAAATTAAGGATCGCGCCCGAACCAAAAAACGGAAAAAGGCACCCGAAGAACAGGTGGTGACTGAAATTCCCCAGGAAGATCTGTTGAGCTTTGAGCATCTCAAAGTCTACTATCCCCAGGAGTCCAACTCGGTAGTCAGCCTGTTCGGCATGGGCGAAAAGAAATACGTCAAAGCGGTGGACGACGTCAGTGTCCGGGTGGCAAAAGGGCGAACGCTGGGTGTTGTCGGGGAGTCGGGCTGCGGCAAATCGTCTCTGGTCAAGGGGCTCATTGGCCTTGAGCCGGTAACCGACGGTGAGGTGCAGTTTATGGGGATCGATACCACCAAGCCGGTCACAGAGCGGGATACGAAATTGATCAAAGAAATGCAGATGGTTTTCCAGAACCCGGATTCGACCCTCAATCCCTCTTTTACGGTGGGTTCGCAAATCGCCCGTCCGATCCGGCGCTTCAAAACCGCACCCAGGAATCAGGTCAAAGAAGAGGTCGTCAAGCTGCTCAAGGCGGTGCGCCTGCCGCCCACATACTATGATCGGTTGCCGCGACAGCTGAGCGGCGGTGAAAAACAGCGGGTCGGCATTGCCCGCGCCCTGGCCAGCCGGCCGGATTTAATTATCTGCGATGAGCCGGTTTCCGCGCTGGATGTCTCGGTGCAGGCGGCCGTCATCAATTTGCTTTTAGAGATCCAACAGGTTTTCGGGTCCTCCATGATTTTCATTGCCCATGACCTGAGCGTGGTCCGCTTTTTCTCCGATGATATTGCCGTCATGTACCTGGGGCAGATTGTAGAGGTGGGTCCGGCGGATGCCATCTACGAGCCGCCGTATCACCCTTACACGGAGGCCTTGCTTTCGGCCGTGCCCATTCCGGACCCGGATGTCGAGCAAAAAGAGATCCGTCTGAGCGGCAATGTGCCCAGCGCGCTGGATCCGCCGAGCGGCTGTCGCTTCCATACGCGTTGCCCCCGGCGCCATGAGTTGCTTCCGGATGAAGGCAAAATCTGCGAAAAAGAGCCCCCTCCCTGGCAGGACTCGCAGAGAGGTCATCGCATCCTGTGTCACATCGCCATCGAGGAATTGGAAAAAATTGATCCGGTCGTGCACAAGGCCGAGTCTTAAGTACAGTAGCTGTACTGATCAAGATAAAAAAACCGGCTGAACAGCCGGTTTTTTTTATCTTGATTTAAATGTTTATCGAACCGCAACCACCGGGCAGGGGGCCTTGAGCAAAACATATTGGGCTGTGGATCCAAAGACGAGCTTACCCACTTTGGAAGTTTTTTTAATTCCGATAAAGATCATATCAATGCGGTTATCTTTGGCAAACTGGACCAGATCTTCTCCGGGAGACAGGTAATTTACCGAAACGAAAGTTTCACAGTTGATAGCATCGATGTTAAACGGCGTCCTTAAATACTCCAGTTCGCCTTCGGCCTTATCAATCTCTGCCTTTTCTAAAGTACTGCTTTGCTCCAATGAGGTTACAATATAAATGTCGGCATTAAATACGCTGGCATGCGTTTGGGCCTGCTTCAAAACCCTTTCATCCAGCGCTGATCCGCTATACCCCACCAAAAATTTCATCTGGCCCCCTTTACCATCTTAAAACTGAGGATGTCCGTCATCTTTTTTGTCTCTTAAGAGTAGTAAACGGATATGCACCTGTCAAGACAGCTTTGGCAATAGAAGTCATTTATGGCGGTTGTCAAAAAAAACGCTCCGATGGCGGTGTGTTTTTTACGACAACACTTGTGCCGTCATCCTTTTTTCTTAAACATTATGATGACAGGCGGTATACAGATGCATTCAATCAGAACAGCCTGAGAAAATAGGTCTTTACCTTCTTTGTATTTATGCGCTAAGTATCAATTTATAAATCGAAGAAATGCCTAATTGACGAATACGGTTGTACAGAGCTCAAGTGGGGCCTATATAACCGCGATGCGCACGAAGGACACGAAGAAGCAACAGTAAAATGATGCGTTTTCCCTTCGCGATCTTCGTGTTCTTCGTGGTGAGATACCTTTGAGGCGTATCCAACTGGAGCTTCCCAGATAACCGCGACGATCAAAAGAATGGAGGCATCATGATTCAGACAGGTTCAATTGAAAAAAGATCGGTTTTCTTCCGGGTACTGAGTGACGACCAGATCGAAGACATCAAACGGGCGGCCTTCGATATCATGTCCAAGGTCGGATTTCGCGTCCATCACGCCGGGGCACGCAAAATGCTAAAACAGGCCGGCGCTCTGGTTAGCGGGGAGATTGTTAAAGTACCGGAGCACCTTGTCAACGCGTGTCTTTCAACGACACCCAAAGGCTGGACCATCTACGATCGGACGGGCAGACGCGCCATGGAAGTCGAGGGTCGCAAAAGCTACTACGGCACCTCCACTGCCAGCCCGAATACCAAAGATGCCTTGAGCGGTGAGATCCATCCAACCCGCGTGGCTGATATTGCCGTCGGTGCCAAAGTGGCCGACGCCCTATTCAACATCGACTGGGTCATGCCGATGGGTTCTGTTCAGGATGTGCCGCCCACGGTCGCCGATTTGTATGAATTCGAGGCTGTCGTCACCAACACCACCAAGCCGACTGTTTTTATCGGCTACACGCCCCGCGGTGTTGAACTGACCTTTGAGATGGCCGCCGAAGTCTCCGGTGGCATTGATAAACTGCGAGAGCGGCCTTTTCTAATTTTTTATCCGGAGCCGATCTCACCGCTGGTCTGGCCGGCGGATGTGATTGATCGTCTGTTCGTCTGTGCTGATCTGTCAATGCCGCAAATTCAGGGCCCGACGATACAACCGGGCGCCACCGGCCCGGTCACCCTGGCCGGCGCTGTTGCGCAAGGTACGGCCGAAGCGTTGATGTGTGTGGTTCTGGCACAACTGCGCAACCCGGGTTGCCCCATCGGCATGGGATGTAATTTCGGCATATTCGATATGGCCGCCGGTCTTCTGTCAATGGCCGCGCCGGAAATGAGTTTGGGTCTGGCGGCGCAGGCCGAGGTGGCGCAATCCTTCGGACTGCCCACCTGGGGGCTGGCGGGGGCAACCGACGCAAAGGTGCTGGATGCCCAGGCCGGATCCGAAGCTGCTTTTTCCATCCTGGCTCAGGGGCTCGCCGGCCTGAATCTGATCCATGATGTCGGATATATGAGCAACGGGATGGTCTGCTCAACCGCCCAATTGATTTTAGGTGATGAAAACATCGGGATGGCCAAACGTTTTATGCGCGGCATAGAAGTCAGCCAAGAAACCCTGGCTCGCGAGGTGATTGAAAAGGTCGGGCCCGGAGGGCATTTTCTGGACCAGGATCACACCTATAATCATTTCAAAAACGAGCTGTGGGTCCCCGGTCTATTGTCGCGTTCGGCCCTGTCGGATTGGCAGGAGCAGGGCGCCAAAGATATGGCGACCCGCATACAGGAGAAGCTTGAAGATATTGTAAAACAACATGAGGCGCCGGCTCTGCCGGACAAAACCCGATCCGCCCTGAAATCCATTCGACAGAGAGGAGAGAAGGAGCTGGGCAAAAAATGATGTAGCCGCTAACTTGCAAATTGATCAACGATCTTTTGAATTTCCCGGACCTGCCTGGCAGGTATCGGTGCCGGCCGGTGATCGCGCAGGATATCTTGAACTTTTTTCCGGGAGCGCTCCCGTAAACTTGTGCCCCCGGCTGATTGCCATTCTTCATAGCCCATCCGGCTGATCAACCCGGGACGCCACTGGGTCGGGCGCAAATGTTTAAGGGTATGCGGATGGGTTAAAAAATCGCCTTCAAATCCCGCTTCCCGGATGACATCCAGCGCCAGCATATCGTCATCAACCGGAATGCCCCGTGACAGGCGCCGGACCTGATCAATGACTTCATCCAGAATAACCATCAACTCCAGGCTGCCCGTGCGTCCAAAATCCATATAACCGACATCGTGATTTAAATTCGATCCGGCCATGGCAGCAATAAAGGTCTCCAGACCGGCCTCAAACACGGCCTGTTCATCCGGAATCTGCGCATCGGTGGTTCCCGCGTACCCCCAGCTGGGCAAGTCATAGTAATGGCTCATTTCAATGATCGCCTGTAATGACAACAAAAACTCAGGTGCGTTATAAGAACACTCGCCGGTGGCCATATCCAATACTGCCGGTCCCATGCCCATCACGAAGGGTGCTCCTTTGGATTTCAGCTGGTGGATCACCAGACCGCACAAACACTCCGCCAGCCCCTGGGCCACATGCCCGGCGATGGTCATCGGAGCTGTGGTGCCGGCAATCGGCGCCGCAGAGTATACCAGGGGAACGGATGTTTCGGCGCAATACAGCAGTTTGTCCAGGCTGTAAAAAGGGTGCTTCAAGGGGCTGATCGGATCAGAATAATGAATCATCAACGGTTTTTCGCGCAACCGCTCGGCTGAGCCTCTGAGAACGCAGCAAATCTGCCACATCTGCGCAAGGTCTTCCCGGCCCCGGGCGGTACTGACGATGGGCTTGCTGGAATTGGCGGCCATGGCTTGAAAGCTGGCCAGATAGGCGAGTTGCGGCGGACAGTCAGAAGGGTGTGCAAACGACATGATAAAGTCGATATTGGGCAGGGCATCGGCCACCCGCGCCGCACGGCAAACGTCTTCGAGAACACAGGTATGCCGCTCATTGTTGATTGCATCGTGTGAAAAAATAAGGTCCGAGCCGGTGCCAAAGTATGCCCGTCGCCCGCCGACATCCATGCAATGGTTGGCCTGGCGATCGTAAACGGCAATGTTTTTGGGTGTGCTATCGATCGCCTGCAAGACCCGATCAGAAGGTATTTTTACGATATGATCATTTTCAACCCTGCAGCCGGCCGCCGCCAGCAATTCGAGCGCCTGCTCATGCAGGATCTTCATGCCGACCTCAGTCAGTATTGTCAGAGCGGCCTGATGAATTTTGTCCTTATGTTGATCTGAAAGCAAAGTTAAGGTTGGAGCAAAAAGGCGGGAATCTACACTCATCATGCCGCTTCCATTGCCGCAGAGATTTAGATCAGGCTGCCGGCTGAGCCGCGCATGGCAGCCCACTGAGACCCAGCTCGGCCAGTTTTTCAATTGTCGGATGTCCGGCGTCATCCCATCCCATGATGTCATAAAACTCCTGCTTCATGGGCTCCATCCACTCGGCCGGTTTTGAGGGCTCTGTACCGGCATTGTATTCTTTCTCAAAAAACATATCCGGTAGCCGATCATTCGAAATTCCAGTCCCATGCCGTTGGTTAAACAAACGCTCGAGGTTGACAATTCGTTCTCCGGCTAAAAAAAGCTCTGTAACGCTGACGGTCCGATCGCTCAAAGCAGAAACGAGCTCGGCTTCACCCACCAGATCATAGGTGCAAATCAGGCACAGCGCCGGAACCTTGCACAGCCCCAGACAGTCCAATACCGAACCGACAATCATCGATCGTCGCACCAGTTGGGCTTTTCCCTGGATTGAGCGCGGATCCGATGAAACGGGCGTACCAAAAACTTTGGTCGCTTTTTCCGGCAGCCATTTATATTCCAGGGTGGCATAGATATCGCTGAAATCCGCCCCCCGGCTGGAAACCGAATACCCCAGAGCTGTGCCCATCATGTTATAGGGGTGGTAGCCGGCCATCTCGAGGCCTTTGATGTGGGCCGCATAGTTTTCAGCGCCGCGGCCGATGATCTGCGCTGCCTTGCGGACACCCCCGGCAAGGACTTTACCGAAACCTTCGCCATCAGCCATTTGTCGGATCAGCTTTACCATCGCCTCCCCGTTACCCCATTTAAGATCTAATCCGCCGGTATCGGATGCCGTTATGATGCCGCGATCAAAAAGATCCATGGCGAAAGCAATCACGGCTCCGGCCGAAATGCAGTCCATTCCCAGCCGGGTGCAGAGGTTGTCCAGATAAACCAGGGTCTGAAGATCGTTTAACCCGCATCGGGCGCCTAACGCCAGCATGGGTTCGAATTCGGGCCTTACTGCATTTTTGCCTTTTAGCCTTCCGGTTGTAAATTTGAGTTCGGCTTTACATTGAACCGGACATCGCGGGCAGCCATGCTTACGGGAAATATTTTTTTTGAGCTGTTTGCCGTCGATACGCTTAACATCTTCAAAGTGGTAGTCGCGATAGTTGCGGGTGCCCAGAATAGCCAGTTCATCGGCCCAATCAACATAGCCGGCCCCGCCGTGCTCTCTCATGCTTTTGAATTCCGGCGAATATTTCATTTGCCACAGGTAACGCTTGATGGCTTCATGGATGTCATTTTTAGGACGAAATACAACTTTGGCTTTTTGAGCTTTGACAACGATGGCCTTTACGTTTTTGGACCCCATGACCGTGCCCATCCCGGTACGTCCGGCAGCATGATCCCGTTCGGTAATCAAACATCCGAAACTGCAACCGCTCTCACCGGCTGGACCGATGGCCAGAATCTTTAGTTTTTCTGTGCCCAGTCTATTTTTGATCCGCTTTTCAGTTTCCCATGTATCCTTGCCCCAGAGCGATTTGGCGTTGCGGATCTCAACAGAATCACCATCGATCCAGAGGTAAACCGGTCTTGTAGCCCGGCCGCGGATGATCAGCTGTTGGACATTGCACATCCGTAGGCTGGTGCCGAATCCGCCGCCGACATTGGAGCCGCCTAAAATATGCGTCAAGGGAGACAGGGCGTTGATATGTAGTCTGGAAGAAGCCGGTGCAGCGGTGCCGGTCAGCATTCCACAGGACAGGGTCAGAATGTTGGTGGAGCTTAACGGATCGGTTCCGGGAGGTATGTGGTCATAGAGGAACTTGACATTCAGGCCGCGGCCGCCAAGATAATTTCCGGTATGGTCTTCCGGACAGTCAGACAGCTTCCAGGTTTCGGTGGTTAAATCGATATCAAGAATTTGGCCGAATATGCTCATGAATCCATAAGGAACCTTTCGATCTCAAAATAAACCTTCACTGGGTCGGGGCCTGCTAAAAACAGTTTAATTTAGAGAATTGTGAAATCCCTGTCAAGAAAGAAAACACAGGCCATCGCTAAATTCAATTTCGGTAGGGAGGCCGGCTTACTTAATTATTTTCTTCATGAAACGACAGGCCATAAGAGACCGTATAAATAAGATCGGTCGGCGGGTTGGCCATCTTTGCGGTGAATGATCCGATTCGCCCGGACTACTGGAGTGCACCAACCTGTTTTTCGACTGCGTTGAGAATTTTCCCGTTGCGCATCAGCTCTTTGACGGCGGCAATGTCGGTTGAGACAATGCGGTCCTTTTCAAGGTGAGGAACTGCCTTGCGGATGACGTGGTAGCCCGCCAGCGTGCCTTCGCCGGGTTTCACGTTGGTAAATAAGTCCAGCGCCTGGGCGGCACACAAAAGCTCGATGGCAATGACATCTTCGCTGTTGCGGACAATTTCTCTGCATTTGCGCGCAGAGATTGTTCCCATCGAAACGTGATCTTCCTTGTTCGCTGAAGTGGGGATCGAATCAATGCTGGCCGGATGGCAGAGCACTTTGTTTTCGGAAACAAGGGCTGCAGCGGTGTATTGGGCCAGCATAAATCCGGAATTCAGTCCGCCGTCATCCACCAGAAAGGCCGGCAGGCCGCTGAGTTTGGGATTGACCAGACGTTCGATTCGTCGTTCTGAGATATCCGCCAGTTCGGCAACCGCCATGCCGAGGAAATCCATTGCCAGCGCCACCGGCTGGCCATGAAAGTTGCCCCCCAGCAGGAACGTGTCTGCATCCGGAAATATCAACGGATTGTTGGTCGCTGAATTCATCTCGGTCTCGATGACGCCAAAACAATAGCGAATGGCATCCCGGGTGGCCCCATGAACTTGCGGCGAACACCTCAAGGTATAGGCATCCTGGACACGGCCGCAATCCTTATGGGAAGTGATGATCTCGCTGTTTCGGGTGATGCGTGCCATGTTATCGGCCGCAGCCGCCTGGCCCGGATGGGGTCTGACCTCATGGATCTTGGGATCAAATTCTGTGCGGCTGCCCATCAGCACCTCCAGGCTCATGGCGGCGGCAATGTCGGTTAGTTTAGCCAGCAGGCCGGCGTCATAAACGGCCAAACCGCCGATGGCCGTCATCACCTGGGTGCCGTTGACCAGGGCCAGACCTTCACCGGCTTCCAGTTGCAATGGCTTCAGGCCGCATTTATTAAGTGCCTGACGGCCGGTTAGCAGTCGCCCCTTGTAAAAGGCTTCCCCCTTTCCGATTACTACCAGCGCCAGATGGGCCAGCGGCGCCAGATCGCCACTGGCTCCCACCGAGCCTTTTTCTGGGATAAACGGACACACCCCCCAGTTTAAAAGCGCAACCAGTTGCTGCACGGTTGACAGTTGAATGCCGGAATGACCTTTGGCCAGATCCTTGATGCGCAAAGCCAGTATACCCCTGACGGTTTCTTCGTCAAACGGCTTGCCGACGCCGGCAGCATGGCTCATCAAGATGTTTTTCTGAAGCCGTCGCGTATCGGCTCTGGATATGGAAACATCACTCAGCGCACCAAATCCGGTGGTGATACCATATATTCTGCGCTCCTCCTGCACCCAGCGCTCGATCAGGTGACGGCTTTTTTGGATTTGCTTTTCGGCATCGGACGTCAATTTAGCCTGAGCGCCCATACGTGCAATGGCAATCAGGTTTTCAAGGGTCATCCCTTCTACACCCAGGTGTATGGTTTTCATAGTATGGCCTCACTTTAAAAAGTTGTTTCAAAAATGCATCTAACGCCCAAGGGCTGCGTTGCAAACCGATTCAAAATGCTCACATACTAACGTGTATGCTCCGCTTTCGAATCGGCTTGCGCCTTGCCTTTGGACGTAATCTACTATTTTAGAAACAACTTTAAGTAGTTGATTGAAATCGTTTCAGATTAGAATAAACGGTTGAACAAGGCCTTGTCAAATATTACCTTGCAAGGATTTTCAATACAAGTTATCTTTTGCGGTAGTAAAATATATCAGCCGATTACACGCATGTAAGCCAGGCCAATCAGACATCCGGGATCAAACATTTCGACGCAAAATGCTGCTGGGACTCCACACATACAGCCTTTATTTACACGGTATCGGGCAGGCGTGGGCGGACTTCAAACTACCATGGCCCAGGCAATTGAGCACCTTCGAACTTCTTGATCAGGCAGTTGACTGGGGCCTGGATGGCTTGCATCTGGATGACGGCGTTTTAGAGAATCTGGAACCGGCTTATTTAAAGGAAGTCAGCGCCGCAGCACAGGATCGGGATCTGTACCTCGAATACAACTTTTCCATGGACATCGGCAATCAGGGGATTGGCATCCAGCACGATCTGGCAGAGGCAATAGCGACGGCACAGGCACTGGGCGCGGATATCGTCAAAGTCAGCATGGACTTAATCCGGCCACGGCCGGTAGCGGCCAGCCGGTTCCATCCGGATGTGATGGACCAAATCAAATCCGTCGCCTCCCGGCTAAAGCAAATGATCCCGGCCGCCGTAGACGCCGATGTTAAGATTGCCGTTGAAAATCATTGTGACACGTTTTCGGAAGAGATTCTCTGGCTGTTAGACCGCGTCGACCACCCGCAGGTCGGCGCCTGCATCGACACCGTCAATGCCTTTATGGTCATGGAAGACCCGATGGTGGCTATTGAAAATCTGGCCCCGCGGGCCTACACCAATCATTTTCGGGATGACCGCATCGAATTTCAACGCTACGGGTGCAAGCTTACCGGAACCGCCGTCGGTGATGGCGACATCGATATGAAGCGCGCCTATGAGATCATCAAGACCCAGTCCTCCATGAAGCGCATCAACATCGAAACCGAGATGGAAATTCCCACCGACGATATGGAATCAGCCCTGAGAATGGAAAAGGAGACGATTGAGCGCAGCATTCAATATTGTCGGGATGTCCTGGGCATCACCAAAGACGACACGCGCTAAGGAAAATGGTCATGTACAATAATAAAAAAATTTCAAAGGCAATGACGATTAAACTGCAAGACATGTTTGATGACCTGCCCCAGATGCCGCCGTTTGCCGAAGGCATCCGCCGCGCACCGGCCCGCCAGTTTACCCTCAATCGGCAAGATACCGAACTGGCCTTAAAAAACGCCCTGCGCTACACCCCGCCAAAATGGCACCAACAGCTGGCACCGGAATTTCTGGACGAGCTGCTGTCCCGGGGCCGGATTTACGGGTATCGATTTCGGCCCCCGGGCCATATCAAGGGCCGGCCGATCGATGAATATCAGGGTTCCTGCATCGAGGGCCGGGCATTTCAGGTCATGATCGACAACAATCTGGACTTTGACGTTGCTCTTTACCCCTATGAACTGGTGACCTACGGCGAAACCGGACAGGTCTGCCAGAACTGGATGCAGTATCATCTCATCAAAAAGTACCTTGAAGCGCTGAATCAAGAGCAAACCCTGGTGATGGATTCAGGCCACCCGCTGGGTTTGTTTGCCTCCTCGCCGCACGCACCGCGCGTGATCATCACCAACGGCCTGATGGTGGGCTGTTTTGACGATCCGCAAAACTGGAACCGGGCCGCGGCTCTGGGGGTTTCCAACTACGGTCAGATGACCGCCGGGGGGTGGATGTATATCGGGCCCCAGGGAATTGTGCATGGCACTTACAGTACCATTCTCAACGCCGGCCGCGACAAACTCGGCATATCGGCCGATCAAGACCTACGCGGGCGGTTATTTGTCACTTCCGGTCTGGGGGGCATGAGCGGCGCCCAGGGCAAGGCCGTTGAAATCGCCAACGGGGTGGGCATTATTGCCGAAGTCGATTATTCCCGGATTGAAACCCGGCTCAAGCAGGGGTGGGTCAACCGGGTTACGGAGGAACCGGCCGAAACATTCAAGGTTGCTGCCCAATGTCAGCAGCAAAAAAAGAGCATTGCGATCGCCTTTTACGGCAACGTGGTCGACCTGCTTGAATATGCCGTCATTCACAACATCAAAATCGATCTGTTATCGGATCAAACCTCCTGCCATGCGGTGTATGAAGGCGGCTATTGCCCTCAGGGGATTTCCTTTGAGGAGCGCACCGAACTGCTGCGCTCCGGCCATGCCGGATTCAAGGAAATGGTCGACGCCAGCCTGCGGCGCCACTATGAACTCGTCAAAGCCCTGGCGGATCGCGGCACCTATTTTTTTGATTACGGCAACAGTTTTCTCAAAGCCGTCTTTGATGCCGGCGTCAGCGAGATCTGCAAAAACGGCAAAGACCCCCTTGATGGATTCGTTTTCCAATCCTACGTCGAAGACATCATGGGACCGATACTTTTTGATTACGGCTACGGTCCCTTCAGATGGGTCTGCCTGAGCGGAAAAGAAGAAGACCTGGCCAAGACCGACCGAGCCGCCATGGAATGCATCGATCCCGAACGGCGATTTCAGGATCGCGACAATTACGTCTGGATTCGGGATGCTCAGAAAAACAAACTGGTGGTCGGGACCAAAGCACGCATCTTATATCAGGATGCCATGGGGCGCATGAACATCGCTCTGAAATTCAACGAGATGGTCCGTCAGAGTGAAATCGGCCCGGTGATGCTGGGCCGCGATCACCACGATACCGGCGGCACGGACTCTCCTTTCAGGGAAACCGCCAATATCAAAGACGGCAGCAATATCACCGCCGATATGGCGGTTCACTGCTATGCCGGCAATGCCGCCCGGGGGATGAGTCTGGTGGCCCTGCACAACGGCGGCGGCGTGGGTATCGGCAATGCCGTCAACGGCGGTTTCGGACTTGTTTTAGACGGCAGCGAGCGGGTCGATGCCGTCATCCGCCGCGCGATCCCCTGGGACGTGATGGGGGGTGTTGCCCGCCGCGCCTGGGCCCGCAATCAAAATTCAATCGACACCAGCATCCAGTATAACCAGATGCGAGCGGGCAGCGACCATATAACGATACCCTATATTGCTGATGATAACATGATCCAAAAGCTGGTCGCAGAAAAGTTCAGTGAAAAAGCCTAGTGCATATAATTAAAACAGGAAATTCGAATGTTCCAATGACCAAAACAATGGAAGGATTCAATACTTTTCTTGTCGCAACCCTGTTTAAGTTATTTGAATTTTGGTAATTTGAGTTTGCCCTTCGACTCTGCTCAGGGTGGTGAGTCCTTCGACTCTGCTCAGGGTGGTGAGTCCTTCGACTCTGCTCAGGACCGTGGGCCTGTCAAACGGCCTGTCGAACCATTTCGAATTTCGAATTTAGGAATTCGGATTTAAATAAAACCTTATATTTGAATTAAACCCACATATATAATGAGGTAGGGTGATATGTCTGGCATGAGCAAAATAATGGAATGTGTGCCCAATTTCAGCGAGGGCCGTCATGCGAAAAACATCGAAAAAATCGTGGCGCCCTTTCGGGCACAAAAGGGGGTCAAGCTTCTCGACTATCAGACAGACGAAGATCACAATCGCATGGTGGTTACGGTGGTCGGAGAACCGCCGGCTCTGAAAACAGCCATCATCGCCGCAATGGGATGCGCCGTCGAATTGATCGATATGAATTCCCACCAGGGCCAGCACCCGCGCATGGGGGCTATCGACGTAGTCCCATTCATTCCAATCAGCAACATCAGCATGGAAGAGGCCATCGCCTTTTCCAGAGAAGTCGCGCAGGAGGCGGCCCAACAATATTCGCTTCCCATTTTTTTGTATGAGCGTTCGGCCAGCCGGCCGGAAAGAGAAAATCTGGCAAATATTCGCAAAGGCCAGTTTGAAGGCATGGCGGATAAAATCAAACAGCCGGAATGGAGACCGGACTTCGGCCCCGTAGAGCTTCACCCCACGGCCGGTGTAACGGCCATCGGCGCGCGCATGCCGCTGATAGCCTATAATGTCAACCTTGACAGCAACAACCTTGAGATTGCCGATAAAATCGCCAAAAAGGTCCGGCACATGAGCGGCGGCTTCAGATACTGCAAAGGTATCGGCATTGAATTAAAAGACCGCGGTCAGGTGCAGGTGTCAATGAATATGACCGATTATACCCAAACTGCTTTGTACCGGGTCTTCGAGCTGATCAAGGTTGAAGCCCGCCGCTACGGCGTTAATGTGGTCGGCAGTGAAATCGTCGGGCTGGTGCCTATGGAAGCGCTGATGGACACGGCCGCCTATTATCTGGGGCTCGAAGGTTTTTCAATGGAGCAGGTTCTGGAGTCCAGAATATGGGAATAATCTTTGTTAGGGGCTATACGGTACCGGCTACTGGCTACTCGCTTCTCTCAGCTGGCTGATAGTTTGAGGTCACTGATAACCTGTTTCTGTAAAAAGTCCATAGAATTTAAACTTAAAGAACTCTCAATTATATGAAAACCTGCATGACCGGATAGAAATTTTAAGAAAAAAACTACAATCTATCTCAAAAATAGTAGATCACGCTCAAAGGCGCGGCGCAAAACCGATTCAAAAACGGCGTATACACGCTAGTATTCGAGTATTTTGAATCGGTTTTTAACAAAGCCCTTGGGCGTTAGATGCATTTTTGAGATAGGTTCTAAATAATTTCATTCCAAAAATCGAGGAAGACCTAGCCGCAACAAAATAGCCAGTAGCCAGAAGCCAGCAGCCGGAAGCTTGAAGCTAAAGGCACCTCATAAAAAAATGCTACAATGATGGGAAAGGAAAATGAACGGAAACCTGATTATAAAGAATGCGGCTGAGGTGGTGACTTGCAGCGGCTTTGCCGCCAAAAAGGGTCCGGAGATGGCCGATCTGAAAATCATCAAAAACGGGTCCGTCTTGATAAAAAATGGGATCATCGAGGCTGTTGGCAAGAGCAGGCATATTGAAAAGCAGATAAAAAAAGACGATGTTGATCAATCCGATTTTGATATCATCGATGCCCGCGGCAAGGCCGTGCTGCCGGGTTTTGTCGATTCGCACACCCATCTGGTCTTCGGCGGTTACCGGGCCGAAGAGTTTTCCTGGCGCCTGCGGGGTGACAGTTACATGCAAATCATGCAGCGCGGCGGCGGCATCGTCAACACCGTAGAGGCCACAAGGCAAGCCTCCACCGAGGAATTGCTGCAGGCCGGCATCAAGCGGCTTAATTCCATGTTGTCGTTTGGGGTGACCACAGTAGAAGGCAAAAGCGGATACGGCCTGAACTGTGAGACCGAAATCAAGCAGCTGGATGTAATGGCCCGCCTGGATCAAGTTCACTACCTGGATGTCGTGCCCACTTTTTTAGGCGCGCATGCCGTCCCGCCGGATTATAAGGGCAAACAGGATGCCTTCATTGATTTTATGATCTCGGATGTCCTGCCCCGGGTCATCGAGCAACAGCTGGCGGAATTTTGCGATGTTTTCTGTGAAAAAGATGTTTTTTCAATCGACCAATCCCGCCGCCTGCTGACGCGGGCAAAGGCGCTGGGACTGAAATTAAAATTGCATGCCGATGAAATCGTGCAACTGGGCGGTGCCGAACTGGCAGCGGAGCTGGAGGCCGTTTCGGCGGATCACTTGCTGCAGGCTTCCGACCGGGGCATCAAAGACATGGCCGCCGGCGGCGTGGTGGCAACCCTGCTGCCGGCCACCGCGTTCAGCCTCAAGGAACCCTATGCCAATGCCCGCAAAATGATCGACGCAGATTGCGCCGTCGCGCTGGCTACCGATTTTAACCCGGGAAGCTGTTTTACCGAATCCATCCCGCTGGTAGTTGCACTGGCAACCCTTTATATGAACATGTCCACCGAAGAAGCCATCAGTGCTTTGACCATCAATGGCGCCGCCGCCCTCGATCGGGCCGATCAGATCGGCAGTATCGATGCCGGCAAGAAAGGGGATGTCATCGTTTTAGAATTTCCGTCCTACGCCTATATTCCATACCATCTGGCGGTGAACACCGTTGAGAAAGTGATTAAACAGGGCAACCTGGTTTTTGACAAAGAAAAAGGAGGCATCATCCATTGCTAAAAGATCTAGCCATAAGCGAATTTTTAGAACAGACGGCCTCGGCAGACCCCCTGCCCGGTGGTGGCTGCACGGCCGCGCTCAACGCCGCCCTGGCAGCCAGCCTGACCGGAATGGTGGCCAATTTGACCATCGGCCGTAAAGAATTTCAGGCGGTTGAAGAAGAAATGCAAGAGATTGCAAAAACCGCTGCGGATCTGAGAATAAAGCTACAAAATGATATCGACAATGACGCGCAGGCTTACCAGGCGGTCCTGGCAGCGTTTAAACTCCCGAAAATCACAGACGAAGACAAAAAACGACGCTCCGATGCCATTCAGCAAGCCTACAAAGCCGCTGCGACCGTTCCGCTGGGCGTTGCCCGGGATACTGCCACCGTAATGGATCTGGCTGCCCGCGCCATCACGAACGGCAACCCGAACGCGGTGACAGATGGCGCCGTAGCCGTTCTGGCGGCGCGAACGGCCGCCCTGGCGGCCGCCTACAATGTGAAGATTAATTTAAGCGCCATTAAAGATACGGCTTTTGTGGCTGAACTCACTCGTGAAATCGAAGAACTTGAACAGCAGGTGATCGCAAAAGAAAAAGAAATCCTGGCTCAGGTCGCGATATAAATTTTTTGGGCCACACACACTGCTGTGACGACTTATCCTTAACACGCTCTTTCTTTATGGAATCTTAACTTGCAAAGGGAAAGTATGTCTTCTCTTTTTGAAAAACCAAGATTAAAGGGATGGAACTAAAAAATAGGCTGGTGCGTTCCGCAACGCATGAAGCAATGGCAGATGATGAGGGCTTTCCCACTGATCGCCTTTTTAAATTGTATGAGCGTCTTTCCAAAGGTGGAGTTGGGTTAATTATTACCGGATACACGTATGTTAGTCGTGATGGGAAATTTAAAGCCATGCTCGGCATAGACACCGATGAACACATTCCAAAATATAAAGAATTAGTAAATAGTGTGCACCAAAATGGTGCTAAAATCGCCATGCAAATTAATCATTGTGGCAGGCAGACAACAGAAAAGGTGACCGGTACCCAACCCATAGCGCCATCAGCTGTATTCGATAAATCCTTGTTCGTTATGCCAAGAGAAATGACAGAAACAGACATTGAAAGGGTAATTGAAGCATTCGCACAGTCTGCTCGAAGAGTTAAAGAAAGTGGCTTCGATGCCGTGCAGCTCCACGGGGCTCATGGCTATTTAATCAGCCAGTTTCTTTGCCCACACACCAACCGCAGGCAAGACAAATGGGGGGGTACAATAGAGAATCGGATGCGCTTTGTTACTGAGATATACAAGCGTACTCGTAAAAGCGTAGGCGATGATTATCCCATTCTGATTAAAATCAGCGCCTATGACCACATGAAAAATGGCTTGAAACCGGAGGAAGGCATTGTGATGGCATGCAAATTGGCCGAGCTGGGCTTCGATGGTATCGAGGTGAGCTGTGGAATCGGAGAGGATGGCGGTTCCACATTGAGAGGGGATATTCCCTTTGACGTGATTCTCGATGAATGGGACATATATAAAGAAAAAGGATTTCTCTTCCGGTTCATGATGAGAAAATTCGGAAATAAGCTTATGAAACCAATACCGTTTGCCCAAGGCTATAACAGAGAAACAGCCAGGATCATTAAACAGAAAGTTAATATACCCATATTTGTTGTAGGAGGAATGGTCGATCCAACATTTATGGAAGAAGCTATTCAAAGTGGAGAAGCCGATTACATTTCTCTGTGCAGGGCACTTATAACTGACCCCAAATTTCCAAATAAAATAAAAAAAGGAAGTCGTGAGATTTCAAGGTGCATCCATTGTAATTTATGCCTTTTTTATTTATCTACCAGGTCTGTACGATGTTACCACGGGAAGCGGATGCAGAGCGATCAATCTTGAACAACAATTTAAGATATAGCAAATTATCTTATTGCTGTGATCGAAATAAAAAGGAGGTGCCGTGATGATAAAAATGTCAGCAATTGCCATTATGCTAATCTTCATTATTAGCGGTTGCGCAAATTTTTCTAATAACCGTTCATCAGAAGACGAGGTAGCTGTAAAATACATGAACCTTTTGGAAAAAGATAAAGTAACGGAAGTTGTAAATCGACTTTTCATAAGCACTGACAATAGAGATTGGGACACGGTGAGGCAAATTTTTACTTCTAAGGTCCTCTTCGATATGACATCAATGGTGGGAGGTGAACCGGCGACCCTTACATCTCAGGAAATAGTTACTTCCTGGGAGAAGGGCTTAAAGCCCCTTGAAGCAATCCATCATCAAACAGGAAACTATATCGTCACTGTCAATAAAAAGGAGGCAGACGTATTTTGTTACGGGATTGCTTCTCATTATTTGCCGAACAAAACCAATCAAAATACACGCATATTTGTCGGCAGTTACAATTTTCATTTAATTAAAAATGGCGAAGTTTGGCAAATTGATAAATTCAAATTTAATTTGAAATATATTGATGGCAATCCACAATTGGAAGCCACACAATAGGAGCCGATTCTATAGTGGAACATAAAAGAGGAGAATGTTTCGTGTCTAAGGCTGATATTTCTGATAATATTTTTGAATTTGGACGAAAGTCGGGATGTAATCTAAGGTTTTTGATGCCATAAAAAAGTTGTGATACCCATATCATATCAGAAATTTTACCGTTTTCTGGATAGTCTTAATATACATGTACCCGTCGATTATTTTTATTTTTATTGACGAAATTCTATAGATTTGGGTATAAATTCTTATTCGTCTTTTCTGCACTGATTTATCCACCTGACCTAAAGCGGTTTTCCATTTTTAGAATCTAATCTTCTTTTTGATCCGAATTTTACGCTCTCCAGAACGACCACATAATGAGTTTTTTAGTTTGGAACCTTAACATCGGAGGTGCCCTATGGTAGATGAAGGTTTTAAGCGCAAACTCACCTCTATCCTCAGTGCCGATGCTGTTGGTTATAGCCGTTTGATGGAAGATGATGAAGAGGCTACTGTCCGTACTATAACATCCTACCGTGAAGTGATAGCTACGCTTATCAAACAGCACAACGGCATGGTGATAGATTCTCCAGGTGACAACCTTCTGGCTGAGTTCGTCAGCGTGGTCGATGCAGTTCAGTGTGCTGTATCGGTTCAAAACGAAATCAATGCTCGCAACGAAGATTTGCCCGAGAATCGGAAAATGCAGTTTCGTATCGGTATCAACTTAGGAGATGTGATTCAGGAAGGGGAGCGAATTTATGGCGATGGGGTCAACATCGCAGCCCGGTTGGAAGGTTTAGCTGATCCGGGAGGTATTTGCATCTCTAAGTCTGCCTTTGATCAAATTGAAAGGAAACTGCCGTATGGATATGAGTTTATCGGCGATCAGACGGTAAAAAACATCTCCAAGCCGGTGGGTGCCTATCGGGTGATGTTGCAGCCGAGGGTGACGGTTGCAGGAGAACCGGAAAAAGAAAAGCCAGCACCAGTCCGGCGAACAGCAATTTTTGTTGGGGCTGCTGTAGTGCTTGTGTTGGCTATTGCTGCAGGGGTCTGGCAGTTTTACGTGCGTCGCCCGTCAGTAGAGCCTGCATCCGAGGAAAAGATGGCATTTCCATTGCCGGATAAGCCATCTATTGCCGTGCTGCCATTTGTCAATATGAGCGATGATCCCAAGCAAGAATACTTTAGCGACGGAATTACAGAGGACCTGATTACCGATCTATCGAAAATTTCGGGCCTTTTTGTGATTGCCCGCAATTCAATGTTCACCTACAAAGGAAAGCCCGTAAAGATACGGCAGGTAGCGGAAGAACTTGGCGTCCGCTATGTATTGGAAGGCAGCGTCCGTAAGGCAGCCGAGAAGGTGCGAATCACCGCCCAGCTTATTGACGCCACCGCCGGCCATCACATCTGGGCAGACCGATATGACGGAAATATGGGCGATGTATTTGCCTTGCAAGATAAGATAACGCGGAAAATCATTGCCGCTTTAGCTTTAAAATTGTCAGGTTCAGAGCAGGAGCAAATAACACGGAAGGAGACAGATAATCCAGAGGCTTATAGCGCCTTTCTGCAAGGTTTGGGGTATTATCGTCAATATAAACCAGAGGATTTAGCTCAGGCTATTATATACTTTAAAAAAGCCATCGAGTTGGACCCCAATTATTCACGGGCCTATGCTGAGTTGGCCGTGACGTATTGGGATATAGCGGTTAATTTTTATTGGCAGAAGCTCAGTATGTCATTTTGGGAGGCTAAATACAAGGCACGAAAATATCTTAAAATGGCAATGAAAAATCCGACCTCCCGCGCTTACCGGTTAATGGGAGAAATGGCTCTAACAACCCGTCAATATGAAACAGCCATCGCAGGAGTCGAGCAGGCCATTGCGCTTGATCCCAATCTGTTTACTGCCGACAGAGCCTATGTTTTAACTTGTTCCGGCAGACCGGAAGATGGCCTTGAAATGGTCAACAAGGCAATGCGGCGTGATCCTCATTCCTTAACACTCAACTGGTGGAATCTTGGCCTGGCCAACTTTTTTCTGGGTAGATTGGAAGAGGCGGCAACTGCATTTGGAAGAGGTTTTAAACTGAATCCAGCATTTTTTCATAGTGGGACGTTTTTAGTAGCTTCTTACAGTTTACTTGGCCGTGATCAAGAAACCCAAGAGGCTTCTAATGCCCTTTTAGACGCACGAGAAAAACAGGGAATGCAAAGAGAACCGCTACCTTTATCAATTGGGATGTATTGGTCGAATTTTAGAAACGCAGAAGCTGTCGACCGTTTAGCCACCGGTCTTCTCAAGGCAGGATTGGCTACAGACTCATCATATTACAAGATTCTCGAAGAGAATAAAATGTCTGGAGAAGAGCTAAATGATCTTATCTTTGGTCATACAATAACTGGCGTTCATCTCGTAACCAACCAACAATGGTGGATCCAAACTTCTTTAAATGGTGAAGCTACACATCGGGGCGCGCGACTGGATATTTTATTTTCAAAGCCTATGGAAGCGTTTTCTGACAAAGGAAAAATTTGGGTAGAGAATGATATGCTCTGGAGCAAATGGGTAAAACTTTTCGACGGTTTCGAGTTTTATCAAACCATATTCCGTAATCCCGAAGGTTCATCTGACAACAAGGCAAAAATAATTGCTGGTGATGAACGATACGTTTTCTACGAAAACGGCATTGTTTACGATAAGAAAACAAAACTGGATTGGATTGCAGGGCCGGACACTGATACGACCTGGCACGAGGCCAGAAGTTGGATTAAGAATCTAAGCGTTGATGGCGGTGGGTGGCGGCTTCCCATAAGGGAAGAAGTGAAAACTTTATATAAAAAAGGGGCTGGGACCAATAACATAAATCCTGTATTTAAAACCACTGGATGGTGGGTGTGGTTTACTGAAAAATGGCGTTCGTATGTCTGGCAATTCCGCGACAACTACGGCCGCGAGTGGTGGCCCCATACTGAGCCTTCTAAAGACAGTCGGGTTTTTGCGGTGCGTCCCCGCTATGAATACATCATGATTACAGATGGCGGATGGTTTGGATTTTCGCAATTAGATTGACGGCCTTTATCAATATTGTCTTCCAACCGCTTGAATAACTGCGATTAAAAATAACGATTGCGGAGTCTTATTTGTGCAAATACTCCAGCATCCATAAATATTTGACCGTCTCTGAAAACCTGTGCTATCAGATTACGATATACGTAATTTTGCAGTTATCAACAGGTTCTCAAAGTATGACTAGTTTCCTGCATTTTTAAAATAAGTTGAAAAAGTCCATCGTTGTAGGTATAAATTCATATAAACTTTTCTGAATTTCCTGTTCCAGCTGACCCGTTGCGGTTCTCTATTTTCAGTCTCACATCCGACTTCTCGTCTGTATCTCGCACTCATTCGATAATCAAAATGCATGATTTCCCTGTTTATACCGCTTGCCATAATAATGTTCCGAAAAAAGGATGGCGGCATAAGTGTTGTAGCAAAAAAACGTTCTGCAATCGGAACGTTTTTTTGACAACCACTATAAATCTTAAAATGGAGCAGCATAATCCAAACAATTCGTGAAAGGAGGGCATGAAAATGGGAATGATGGATAAAATGATGGGCATAATGATGGGGAGAATGAGCAAAGAAGAAAAAGAATCGATGATGAATAATGCGATGGATAAAATGATGGGTGATTTGACCGAGGAAGAAAAGCAAAAGATGATGCTTGAGATGATGCCTAAGATGATGGAGGGCATCAATATGCTCGATATGATGCCCAGGATGATGCTTACCATGATGCCCAAGATGTTTGATGAGGTTAAAATGATCCTGGCTGAGCAAGGTAAAGAATTGGATGTAAAGGAGATTTTTCCAAAAATAATGGCGCCAATGATGTCAACGATGTTGGGTGGCGTCGAAGCTGAAAAAATGGTGCAGCACAAGGAAGAGATGATGGAGCGCATTTTTCCCATGGCCGATTTAAGTCACAAGATTCCTGAAAGACAAATGGAGATGCAACCCGGCTGTATAAAACGGCTGATGAAAAATATTCCTTTTGAAGACCGTATCGGCTATTCGGCAAAGATCCTGGGAATCATGGTGGAAGAGGGAACCCAGGATATGGGTGAGGAGCAAAAGCAAACATTCAGGACCCATCTTCAAGCAATCATCGATTCCGGGTTTTAATTTTATATCTGTTTGTTTATGGCTGTATCTAAAATATATGGTGTGGTGTCGAATCAAAAAGCGTCAGTCGGCCCAGGTGGCACAGCATTGATGTGCCTGTACACATATCGCGTTAGGATGATTTGAATTATTGCCAGTATCATTAATACTACGGCCGAATAAAACAGCAATTTTGCACAACCTCCTAATTGAAGCCGCCATCGTTTCTCATCCTGTTCGGCCCAATGCAAAAGTTCTTCAAACTTATCTTTTGAAAGCGTCAGTGATCGCGCGGATTGATTTGACTCGTAGATACTCTGCAGCTGACGATGTACATTGTAAGATGCTAAATGCGAAACAAACATTGAGTAGTAGAAGAAAACCAGCGCGCATAAAATTAGCATAACGGCAATCACGATGAACACGCTTAGCTTTTTGTGTTTCATGAGCACGTCCTTCAGTCTGAATCTAAAACCGTTTTTTGCCTTTTCCTCAGCAAGAAAAGCCCTGCCAGAATGAGCAAACCCACAAAACCGCTCACCACACACAGCATGTCCAGCTGATCAAGTGTCAGGATGTGATACAATCCATTTTTATCAGAAAAGGGTAAAAATGGCTGCATATCGCCATGCATAATGCTGTCCAACAGGATGTGGCTGAAAGCACCCAGAGCCGCACTCCAGATGGCAGCGCTTATGGAAATCTGCGGTTCGACGTACAGCCAGCGTTTTTGTACGGGGCTTAAATGGCTGTTCCATAGTTTCAAAAGCCATTGGCATAACGGACGGCCGACGACAACACCCACCCCGGCAACGATTGCAGCACCCAGAAAGGTGTGTAAATGGCGATGCATGTGCCCGTCATTTTGAGCAAAATAATAAAAGGCCTCCAAATCGATTAAAATTTGAGTGAAGGCAAAGATGGTGAAGCTCACATGCCTGGATGCAATTAATTTAAAAGCAATACCCGGCCCCAGATGAAATGGTGTTACTGGCATAATGCCCTTTCTAAACTGCTGATCAATCTCAACATAACAATACAAGTGACACGCTCAAATTGGAGCTGTAAGATAATGATTGAATTGCAAAGTAAGTGATCATTTTGCAGTGAACCTGATAATATTTTTGCATACAAAAAATAAAAAAGCAAAAATAGTTCTTTAACCTACTGAATTTAATTGGATTAAATTGGAAGGTGAATTTTAAGAGAGAATTCCATTGAGCGAGTCTCAACCGAAGGAATTAAACTTTGCTATTCTGTTTTTGTAAAGATCTGCAAATAATTATCCGGCCCGATTTCCGCACAGCGCTTTTGCTGGAATCCATGAACCGCCAGCATCTGATCGACTTCTTCCGGCGATAACCGGACCGGTTTCGGGGGCCCCGGCGGGCCTTCTTTTTTTAAAAACTCAACAATGGCCAACGTGCCTTCTTTTTTCATCACTCGGACAATTTCTTTGAGCGCCGGCTGATCAACCCGATCGGCAACCAGATCGTGCAACACGGTGGCCATCAAGCAGACATCCACGCAGTCATCTTCGACCGGTATGTGCTGTGCCACATCGCTGACAAATGCCTTTATGTTTTGGATCTCTTTTGAGGCGGCTTCTTCCCTCAAGTTTACGATTCCTTCTTCCCACAAATCGACCGCATACACCTGACCGCTGTTGCCGATCATCTCGGCAACTGCCAGCGAATAAGTGCCCCAACCGCAGGCGACGTCCAGAAAAGTGATGCCTTTTTTTAAATCAAGCTCCAGAAAAAAGGTTGCTGTGTCAATCAGCCCGAAACTGCTTTTGCCGGCACCTGTCGGTTTGCTGCCAGAATGTTGTGTCATTGCCGCTCTCCTAATCCACCAGCAGATTGTTAACGACGACCAAATTTTTAATTTTAACCGCTCACTTCAGGGACCTAATTTGAGCGCTTGTCGAGGTTGCCGCAGCTACAAGGCAGATGTCGTTCCGCTATAGTGTACTATGCGGGACGGTATCTAACACAGTAGATGCGGTAAGATTGGCAAGCCCCATTGGGGTTTCAAATTGAAAATATTAAAATCGAAAGAATTCCTTAAATTTAAAACTTTTCCCTTTATTTTTAATTTGAAACGCTCACACTAGGTTGAGGTTAGTGGGAAATATAAAGACACCGTGGTTCCTTCCTGCAGCCGGCTGTCAATCTCAATTTTACCGTCATGGGCTTCCATAATGGTCTTGCATAAACTCAAACCCAGGCCGTAACCTCCGGTGTCTTTGGTGCGGGATTTATCCACCCGGTAAAAGGGCTCGAAAATGTGAGCCAGGTCCGCTTCCGGAATTCCCATTCCAAAATCCCTTATGCGTATGACGACATAGGATTCTTCGGTTTTAGCGGATATTTGAAGGGGCGCACTGTCGGGTTGTGAATATTTGACGGCATTGCTGAGCACATTTTCAAAAACCGTCTTGATCTGGTCGGGGTCTATCTCGACCTCAATTTCAGAGGGAAGATCAACGAATTCAACGCCCGGCGGCCGGTTTTCAAAAGCGGCTGCTGTCTGTTTGATAAGATCAACCAGGTTGACGGGCTGTTTTTCCAAATTTGCATATTTATGCTGCCGACGCGCCGTTTCCAGAATCTCGCTGACCATTTTCTCCATTTCTTGAATGTCACTTTGAAGGCTCTGTTTGGCCTGGCTGTCGGCCAAAAATTCAAGCGCCACTTTCATGCGCGTAATCGGGGTTCGCAGCTCATGGCTGACATCATAAAGCAGCTGCTCTTTGCTGTGCAGCATTTCGCGGATGCGATCGGTCATGTCATTGAATGCCGCTGCCAGATCCCGCAGTTCATCCGATTTTTTCAACGGCACCCGGTGTTTTAAATTTCCGCGGCCGACTTCTTTAACACCGGTGTCGAGCCATTTCACCGGTCTTAAAATATGGCGAATCACAAAAAAGGCCCCTGCTAAAATCAGGGTTAAAAGGACCAGCATGATCACAAAAAGTCGGTGGCGGGCCCTATCAACAGGTAAATTGCGAGACGGTCCGAAAATAAACCGCCCTTCCTCTGTGGCGACTTCGATAATATGCCGGCCTCTGTGTCGGCCGTAACGAACATCGGGATTTTGGCGCCAGCTGCGAAAGCGGCCCTCGATAGCTGTCGGCAGCGCATCGGATGTGGTCCAGCGAATATCCGGGCTCTCGTAGCGAACTTCCAGGTAGGACTGACGCGCAATTTCGCGGGCGCGGTCCAGTGTCGGGGGGGTGCCCATATCGGCAATCAGATAATTGAGGTATTGAACGATATTTTTATGAAAAGGGCCGATGAACTGATTGCGAAGGTGTATGAAAAATCCACCCACCACCAGGTTGATGCAAATGCCGGCCAGAATGATCACCACCAGAAGCTTGGTGAAAACCGAGCGGAAAAATTTTTTAAACCATTGGGTTGGCATGTCTATGTCGATAATAACAATTTTTTTAGCATTTTTTATGGCATAATATTTTTATCGATATATCATCCTATCTCCAAACAATTGAATATTTAATATTCGTTATTCAATATTCAATTGGCAATAAACACATACCCGCTTCCCCAAACTGTCTTGATAAACGCCGGAGATTTGGGGTTGTCGTTCAGCTTTTGACGCAGGCGGCTGACGGCGATATCGACAGAGCGATTGAATGCATCACAGTCCATACCGCGCAACTCCTGCAGGATCTGGTCACGATTCAGCACTTTACCGGCATTACGGGCCAGCAGTACCAGCGCCGTAAACTCATTGGTCGTCAGATCAAGGGGGTTGCCATCCAGCAGAGCAATGCGTTTATCCAGATCGATGGTCAACCGTTCAAACGTGAGGGTCTGATTATCACCCAGCTGCTGGATACGGCGTAAAACAGACTGAATCCGAGCCACCAGCTCCCGGGGCTCAAAGGGTTTTGCCAGATAGTCATCGGCCCCAAGCTCCAATCCCACCACCTTATCGGTGACTTCCCCCCTGGCTGTCAGCATGATGATCGGAATGTTGCTGGTCTGGCGAATGACTCTGCAGACCTCAAAACCGTCCATATCGGGCAGCATAATGTCCAGAATCACCAGATCGGGTGCTGCCTGCTTCAGCTTTTTCAGGCCTCTGGTCGGATGAGTGGCCGTGATGACGGCATACCCAAAATCCTTTAAAAAGTCTTTGAGCAGCTGGTTCAGCTTGGCATCATCATCAATAATGAGGATCGTCGAGTCCATTTCCAATAATAATTTATTATAAAACCTGTCGGGATGGTTGGTAACGCATTGCTCTCGTGGCTAAAAGCCACTCCCACATCGCATGGTACGCAGTGGGAGCGGACTTCGACGAGTTACTCGCGGCCTGAGCTCGAGTCGAAGGCAGTCGAGTCACTTCCTGCCGCGATAAATAAAAGACAGATTTTAAATTTTTCGGTTACGCGTTGCGCGTAAATAGAAAACGGCGTTGAGCTGAACTACTCGCAACCCGAAACACGCAACGCGCAACTATCAACCTACTCCCACCGATGCTGATGTTTCTGATGAAACCACTCCAGCTTGGCCACCAGTTTTTCCCGTTGCTCCGGCGACAGGGTTTTGTGAAATTCGGCCAGACGCACCACCGCAAGATCCATCATTTCATCCATCTGTTCGCGCTTCTGTGCCATGAGCTCCTTCACGCGCTGCTGATCGATTTCCTCTTTAAGTAACTCGGCCTTAAACTCGGCATGCATGGCCTCTTTTTGGGCATGCATTTCTTTGGCCTTGGCCAGAAACTCGTCTTTAATCCCATCCAGTTGCGCTCTTTGGATGTCGTCCAGATCGAGTGTCTCGGCAATGTAATCGACCATGAACTCGGCTTTATGATTGGCGGAATGCGAGCGGCAGCCATTGAACACCAGCGCAGCTAAAATAAAAACACAGATGAGTGCAATTGTTAAACCTTTTTTTACCATGATTCCTCCTTTGTTGTAAAACGACGCGTATGCGTTTTGAAAGGTAAAGAGATTATCGATGGTAAAAATATAATGCGGATAAAAACAGAATGCTTTTCTGTGATGTAACAGTTTGTAACATATTGTAACACCGCAATAAAATGACCGGCGATAGAGGGTAGTGAAAAATGGCTAAACTTTTGCGGCATTTTGCCGATGAGAAAGCAGGGGACTTCTCGGGTGAGCGTGCATCTTTTTTTGGCGGGGTCTCAATTCTCATTGAGGCAGGTACCGGGAAAAACAACGACATTCCGGGAGGCTACACCACAACGTACAAGGTTCAGTCAGCCCCTGCTCGTTTAAGGGCGGGGCTGTACCGAACCGACTTTTCATCTCAAATGCTTTTGGGGAATAATGAAAGCCAGACCGATTAACGCCGCACTGTTTTCAACAGTTGTCCTTTTTACCCTGTTTCTGGCGGCCTGCACACCAAAATACATCATCAACGGCCGGGTCGTAGATGCTGAAACACAGAACGCGATAGAGGGCGCAGCCGTAGCCATTCGCTGGTATGAAAATTACGATAGCAAGGATTCTGCCAAAACCCGCACGATTGATGTCAATCAGGGCCTGTCCGATGCCGAAGGCAAGTTTGAATTCCCCCTTCACGAGGACAAAAATTACGTAATGGGCGTATACAAGGATGGCTACATCTGCTGGAGCAGCCGTAGCCGTTTTTCAAACGGCAACGCGTCAGCAACCGTTCCCAAAACCGACATCCGGGTTCAAAACGATATGGTTGTTCGGCTGGAACGCCTGAAGGACGGGCACTCGGAAGACCAGCATGCCAGTTTTACGGTGCTGGTTGCCGAAGAGGTCACCGCATCGAAAAAAAGTCCCTTTTATGAGGCCATTAAACCGCTGTTCAGACGCTGGCGCGATAATTTACGCGAGGAATTTAAAAAAACTTTCAGCCGCGAAAAATCACCGCAACCCGATTTGAACCCAGCCCGGTAGGGCGACTTATTCATAAGCCAGGACACGTATCAGGCCGATGGTGGCGCCGGTGTCATCGGTTGTGGGCGCATCACTGACGGATATGATTTTCTGCACACCCTTTTGTTCAATGAATTTGTTGACCATGGCATCAAGATCTTCAAGTTCCTTTCGCGCATGAAATATTTTTAACGGACTGGCAAACGTCTTCACTTTAATCATAACACCTACTCCTTTCAACATCGGTTTCGATCATTAAACTTTATTGTATTTAGTTATTTGGTGTTTTGTGTTTAGCCTAAAGACCTGAAATGCCCCAAAGCACAGCACTAAAGACTAAACACCAAACACTAAACACCAAACATCCATATCATCCAAACATATGATGCCGTTTTGTTGTCAGATAATAATCAGCTATGAAATTCAAGGGTTTTTTGGCTTTCTGAAAGTTTTCATACAACGTCCAGAAGACCTCGGATAAATCCATTTCAACCGCGGCCTGATGCTCGGCTGCCAATTTATAAAACTGTTGTCCTTTCTGTTCGTACTCCTCCGGACTGATCTTCGCGCTTGTCGCCAGCTGCGGCCTGATCTCACCGGAAAGCGGATAGCGATAACTGCGTTCGGCATAATCCGGAAAAATCCCGAGAATAAACAGGCAGACATCTGCAATGCGCTTGTATAAGCCCAGGCGATATTCATCTTCGACCGCTTCGCTAAAATGAATTAAACTGTTGATATCCATGTCATTGAATCGTATCTTTTTCCAGAAGCCCTTGCGAATTCGAAATGAGATTGAATAGCTTTCAATCCGGGTAAACGTCGACAGCATATTGGCCAGGTAGGCCACAATGGACTGGTCATTCAATAGCTCTACAAGCTCCAGGGTGTCAAAAACCGGGATGCTCATGTTGCGGGTCTTTTCGAGGGTATAACTGGTCTTTGAAAAATCGCCGATGGCTTTCCGCAGAAGGATCTCGAAAAAAAGCGATGGTGAAATCTTCAAAAAAATTTCATCATCTGCCATCAATCGGTTAAACACCTTTTCGTCGCTGACAAATGAATTCCGAAAATCCTCGTCTTCCCGCAGAATTTGTTTCAAATTGGCCTTATCTGCGACATCCGAAGCGGCGGCCTCGATTATATAATCCAGATCCCGATCAGAAAGCTGCATATTTATTATTTTTTTTGGCCGCATCCTTACAATTCCTAAGCAATTGAGCGCTGTATTATTAGAAGTGGTTTCAAAGTATCAGATAAGGTTCCCCGCTTGTAAGCGGGATTTCACGTCTGATCTTAAAAAGTTAAGGTGTTCAACAAGGGCAAGTCGTCCCGCGCATTGGAAGCAGAGCGAACACTTTGGTACGTAAGCATTGCAATGCGCGGTACAACACAGCCTCTATGCCTCAGATGGGTTTTGAAGCCACTTCTAAAATAATACCGCCATAATGAGCGGCAAGTGGTTGCGGTTGAATTTTACTTTATCTGATTTGGTCTTAAGTTACGCTGTGTTGTTTTAGTGATTTTTTGGAGGCACCCATGAGAGCGCCGATGGTTTTTATTGCGATGATCATTTTGTTTGGATGCGCTGCGACTTCACCATCCGGTGATGCGCAAACCGTTCCGAATAGCGCCCATCAGACAGCTCCACAGGCGGAGCCGAAGTCCTCAGATACCGCCAAACCGGTTAAATCTCCTCATGGTTATATCATCGACAAAGGTTACGAACGGGGCCGTTTCGGCGGTTTCGTCGGAGATTGTGCCGACGATAAAAATTGGCCGTATTTCTGGAAGTGCCAGAGTGAAAACTCGGGCAACGGTGGTTTTAAATAAGTTTATAGGCCAGAATGTCGTTGCGTTGTTGAAATTGTTTATTGGTACCTTCCCCCCAAACCCCGATACATAAAATTGCTGAAATTTTAAGGCCACCTGCTCAGGTATCGAGCTGCATTTTGAATTGTGGCAATTTCGATATTTTGCAGTATGGGTGGGCTGGACTGATGGGATTCAAGGTTCTGTAAAGCCATCCACAAAATTTTCAAATTGCGGGCACATAGCCGCAACCCACACTCTGAGATATCTATGTAAATCGTCAGGCAACCTTAAATTGTGTTGTAAGCATGGATCACCACAACGACTGATTAGCTCAGGATACTAATGTTAACATTTAGTTTGGCAGGCGCATTAGGCTAATGCGCTGACCTGACGCTTGATCCTCTCTGCGCCTTGCATGGCCTGCCATAGGTCATATTGTGCCTGTTGCGTGACCCAACTTTCAGCGCTGCCGCCAAACGCGATCGAGAGACGTATTGCCATTTCCGGCGATATGCCCCGCCGTCCGTTTAGCAACTCAGATAGCGATGTGCGAGAAACGCCCAGACCCTCAGCCGCCTTCGTGACAGAGAGGCCCAAAGGTTCTATACAAAATTCCCGAATGACTTCTCCAGGATGAGGTGGATTATGCATGACCATTTTATCTACTCCTCAATGATAATTTAAATAATCGACATCAACAACATATCCGTCTTCAAACCGGAATATAACCCGCCAATTGCCGGATACGGAAACCGACCAAAAGTTTTTCAATGACCCTTTAAGCGGGTGCAGGCTAAGACCAGGTAGGTTCATGTCCTCGGGTACTTTACTGGCGTCTAGTCGTGCTAATATCAAGCGCAGCCGGGCGACATGTTCCGGCTTAACTCCCCGCTTGTTTCCCGATTCATAAAGCTTTTTAAGCCCTTTATGCTTAAAGCTTTTGAGCATGCCTGACTGTAATCCGTTACGCGACACATGTCAACTATTTTTAGCAAAAACTCACTCATAATCGTGTTTCTACATGCCGTGCTTTTTGACCGTTGGTGGTTGACGTATTATTGGGTTAGCTGACGAAAGCTTGATTTTTTCAGATTGTTAGGAGTATAGCCGCTATCCACACTTTGAGAGATTTATGTAAATCGTTTGCAAACCTTTAACTGTGCTTTCAACGGACATCACAACTTCTATGAAAGGACCGCGCGGTTAGTGATTTGTTGACATCATCGCAACTTTTAGGAGGCCTAAATTTTCACCGAACGGCGAGTGTGGTCGGTGTCCAGCCGTTTGTTGGTAAATCCCTTCTGTTAAGTTCGTATACTGTCCCAGGATTGGTGCAGGTCTTTTGGTATCTTACTGTTGTCTGAATACCCTAATTTCCCGGCGATTGAATCTGATCAATTACGCGTAATAGGGAAGCGGCGATTTCAACAGGTACTTCTTCCTGTAGAAAATGACCGGCCTGAGTCTTCGTTACCGGTGCTTCGGGAAAATTATTCTGCATAGCCGATAGTCCCTTTCCCAGAATTGGATCGTTCATACCCCAGACAATCTCAGCGTAGATGTCCAGACCTTGAACATATCGTTCTATACCTCTCATTGCGGTGGCGCTTGGATGATCCGGGCCATCGGGTACCATTCGCATCATAGCCAATGGTGCCTTGTCATTACCGGACTCCAGCACAGGGCGGCCATAAAGGTTGCTCACTTCTTCCGAAATGGAAGCCGGGTCACCTTGCAACCGATGCAGCCGGTCATATACCGAGGCGATAACCTCTACCATCAATTCCCCGACGACGGGTGTCTTTGCGGTGGCATGAATCTTAGAAAGATCCATTTTCTCTGTGGGTGCATTAAAACCGGTATTCAACAAAACTGCACCTTTAAGCAGACCAGGTGAAAAGGATAGCGCACCCATACCAACAGGCCCACCCCAGTCCTGGCCCATATAGACCAGTTCGGTGAGCTTCAATTGAACCAGGACGCTGTTCATCCAGCGCATATGATTTTCCAGCGTATGCCGGCTCGCAGGAATCTTACTTGAAAACCCCAAGCCCACCAGGGTCGGCATAATCAACCGAAGTCGATCGGTCGGCAATTGTTCGACCACTTTCCGGTATAGAAATCCAGAAGTCGGATTACCGTGTAGCAGAAATACAGGAAAGCCGGATCCGACTTCAAGTACATGCACCTTAATCCCCGGTTCTACCTCGACAAAATAGCTCTTATACCCGTCGGTGACATGTTTCGCTGCGTAATCCGGCAGGGGGAATGCTTCGAATACGCTGCCATCCAAAGTAATGATTCCTTTTCCCTGTGGGATTACCAGTTCACCGTCACGGGTGATGACAACACAAAAAACAATAACGGCTACAGCGATGACCACCAACATAATCAGGAGCTTTTTCTTCATGGATTGGCATCCCTCCCTGCGCAAGCTGACGACATTGTCCATTTATCACTTTCATCCTGACCTTTTTCCATATTCATGATGTTCTATTTAGTTTTTTTTAGAGTGGAGCCACCATGAGCGCAGTGGATACACGGAACCGGGCTATGGCATCAAGAGCGTTAAAAACTGTATCACCAAGGGATACGGGGTGCGCGCTCCCGGAGACGGCATCGGTGGCCACGCTGGCGATCAATTCTTTGATTGCAAGCCGTCTTAAAATAAAAGAGCTTACCACCGGTCGCATCAATTTCAGCGTCTATGAAACCTCTCCGTAGTAGCATTTTACATCGTTAATACTGGCGCTGAGAAGACAGAAACCGCAGTCGATGCATCCTGACTCAGTCTGGCTTTTATTTTTCAAGCTGTTTGCAATT
>JASFIG010000003.1:0-40096 GCA_050122795.1 Desulfobacterales bacterium | reverse complement strand
ATCGCTGGATTTTGTCGCACTGTGGAAGAAAATTTTGCCCTCATTCTACTGAGATCATCGGCTTGAGCGGCAATTAGACCCAGTTTAGATTATGCTCACAAAAAAAGCGATTCAAGCAACAATCCGTAAAGATCTGACCCCGCCTTTAATTCTATCCTTGACCAAAATTAATGTTGATGATATGTTTTTTACGAATCGTAATAAACGAACCGTAATTAACGTATAGAGAGAGTGCGTGGAAAACCCTTTTAAATATGGCGGTGTCGTTCGCGGTCCTTACTTTGCGGACCGCAGAAGCGAGATGAAAGAACTCAAGCGCGAGATGTTAAGCTTGAACAAGGTCTTTTTGGTGTCTCCCCGGCGCTTCGGAAAAACCTGCTTGCTGCTCAATCTCAGCGAAATGCTTAAACGGGAGGCCGTGGCCAGTGTCTACATCGATCTGAATGCATTTCCAGATCTTAAAAGCTTTGCGACGGCCGTGACCGGTTTTACGGCCAACGCCCTGGAAACAAACAAAGACAAGCTTCTCAAGATGTTCGCAGGATTTCAAATGCTGCGACCCAAAGTAAGCCTGGATCAAACTGGAAATATAACCGCGGGATTAGAACTTGCGGTTGCTGAGAAAGATGCACTTGAAGCTTTACTGGAAGGCCTGCGTCACGCTGGAAAGCTGGCTGCCAGAAAGAAGAAAAAGCTGGTGATCATCATTGATGAATTTTCCGATCTTGAAAAATTCAATGGCCTCACAATCGAAAAAGCATTACGTTCTGAAATACAGAAACAGACCCATGTCGGTTATATTTTCTCCGGTTCCGAGCAGTCGGTCATGCTTGCAATGGCTCGTGACCGGGCGCGAGCCTTCTATAAATTGGGGCGCATCATGGAGTTGGAGCCGATTGCGCGAAAAACCTACGCCGGTTTTATTCAGAAGTGGCTGAAAAAGGGCGATTACATTGTCAATAAGAGCGATTTGGAGCCAATTTTTGAAATTGGAAATGATGTTCCTTACAATATCCAGCGCCTGTGCAATGTCATGTGGGATGCGGCCATGGAGACAAAAGTCATTGAGCCGGCATTGATTGAAAAACTGCCGCTGATGGTTGCCCGGCAGGATTCACCCCATTATGAAATGCTCTGGCGCTCGGTCTCCCAATCCCAAAAGATTCTTCTGATTGCTTTAAGCAAGGACCAGACTGCCAAACCGTTTTCAAAGGAATTTCAGCTATCACATGGCATCGGCCCCTCATCATCCATCAAAGCATCTCTCGATTCACTTCTGAAAAAGGGGATTCTGTATAAAACGCTGCAGGGGGCTTATTGCTTTACGGATGGGTTTATGCCTTATTGGATAGCCGATATCTTGAAACCGATCAGATGATTTTTAATCAAACAATTACGCAAATTTTGAATTCACATTAGGTGTAATTGCGTGTTGGCGTTGAAATCAGTCTTGCGGATAGGGTGCGTGGCGGATGATTTCGCCTTCGACCAGGTATACGACCTGCTCGGCGATGTTGGTGGTATGGTCCGCCAGGCGCTCGAGATGGCGGGATATCAAAAATAGATTAATCAGATATCCGATTTTGTCGGGGTTTGCACCCATTTCTTTTTTTATCTTATCGTAGGCCTCCTCTTTGATCTTGTCGACCTCATCATCCATCATCACGACCTTAAAGGCCAGGTCATAATCGAGCCGGATAAGGGCATCCAGGCTCATTTTCAGCATGGCCTGGACCTTTTCGCCCATAGTGGCGTAGTCAAAGTAAAAATCCAGCTGTTCGCGTTTAGCAGTCACCCCCACGCGTTCGGCAATATTGACGGCTTGATCCCCGATGCGCTCCAGCTCGGCATTGATCTTAATGACGGCAACAAGAAAGCGCAAATCGATGGCCACCGGTTGATGCAGCGCCAGTACCTTAAGGCACTCCTCTTCGATTTCGACTTCGATCTCATCAATTTCGTAATCGGATTTAATTATTTTTTCCGCCAGATCGGAATCATTAGTATCAATTGCTTTGATGGCCATCTGGACGCGCTCTTCCGCCAGGGCGCCCAGAGCCAGAATGCGCTTTTTGATATTTTCCAGCTCTTTTGTAAACTGCTTTCTGATCATCTTCTCCATTTTGATATCCCTTTTTTTGATTTGCACTAGTCCTTGGCCACAATAAATTCTAACCAGTTTTTTGATGATAGGCAAGGACATTTTGGTAATCTTATTTTTTTTGTTCGGATATGCGCAACTTATGTCAGTACATATATCTGAATTAACTACCACAGATAAACCTCTACCCTCCATTAGTTTATAATGACTACCACCAGCAATACCGCAAAAATCGAGGTTGGGCGTTAGGCATTAACCAAATTTTAAATCAATTTTAATACTATCTTAACAACATTTTGTTTTCATTAAAAAACATTTCAGCCCCATCACAGGAGGAGAAAGCTCTATGCGCGCTGATTTGCATGTCCATTCAAAGTACTCCCAGAGACCGTCGCAGTGGTTTTTGCAAAAAATCGGTTGTCCGGAAAGCTTCACAGAACCGCTAAATCTTTATCGCATCGCTCGCCATCGAGGAATGACACTGGTTACGATAACCGATCATAATCGCATTGATGGTGTCTTGGAAATCGCGCATCTGCCGGGAACATTTCTTAGTGAAGAAGTAACATCTTATTTTCCCGAAGATCAATGCAAGTTGCATGTGCTTGTATACCAGATTACGGAAAGTCAACATGAAGACATTCAAAAATTGCGCAAAAATCTATATGAGCTGCTTGACTATCTTCAACGACAACGCATCTGCCACGCCCTGGCACATCCAATGTATGCGGTCAATGACCGCTTAACGATTGAGCATTTTGAAAAATGTCTGCTCCTGTTTAAAAATTTTGAGTTAAATGGTGATTTCAATCCTGAATCCAATGAATGCCTTAAACGGACCTTATCTGATTTAAATCGAGAGGCAATATACCGATTGGCAGACAAGCATGGGCTTTTCCCAACGCTGCCCGAGGCCTGGAAAAAAAACCTGGTCGGCGGTTCAGATGACCATAGCTCGCTCAATATCGCACGGACCTTTACCGAAGTCCCGCAGGCCGACTCGATAGGTACTTTTTTGATAGGAATCGACAACGGTCAAACCAGCGTTGTCAGTCAGCCCTCATCGCCCCTAAACTTTGCGCGCAATTTATACAGCATCGCCTACCAATTTTATCGTAATAAACTCGGTCTGGGAGATTATGCGCCTACAGACAGTGTCTTAAAATTTATTGACCGTTGCCTGCGAAGCGATCAAGAAGCGCATTCCGGTTTTTTTAAGAAGCTGCACTTCCTGCGCCAGTACCGGCGGCAGAAAAAAATTGCGGGCAGTGCACCGGATACCATGATGGAACTTTTGCGCCGTGAAACCAGCAAACTTCATGCTGAAAATCCGCAACTATTTTTGATCCCCGTAAATGCCGGCGCCCATTGCCAGGAGATCGAACAACAATGGTTTGTGTTTGTTAAAGAAATATCCAATCGGGTTCTGTTGCAGTTTGCCAATCATCTTTTCGATCATTTTTCAGGTGCCAACCTGTTTAACATCTTTCATACGGTCGGATCCGCAGGCGGTTTCTACACATTGCTGGCGCCCTATTTTGTGGCTTTTGCCCATTATAACAGGCACCGGCAATTTCAAGTCAGGCTTGAAAAACGATTTCAGCGGCAAAGGATGCCGAAAGCCCAGGTCGGCATTAGCGAAAATGTTGCTGTATTTACAGATACATTTTACGGTATCAATGATGTGGCCGACACCCTGCAGCAACAGGTTGCATCAGCCATCAAATGTAATCAGCGGTTGACCGTAGTGACCTGCGATGGCGAAGATCGTACCGACCGAAGTGGTATCCAGAATTTTACGCCTATCGGCGCATATGATTTTTCCGACTACCCGGAATCAAAATTGTTTTATCCGCCATTGATGGAAATGCTTGAATTTTGCTACAGGGAAAATTTTACGCGGATACATGCTGCTACACCGGGGCCGATTGGGTTGGCGGCATTGCTCGTTGCGCGGTTGTTAAAGCTTCCGATAAACGCTACCTACCAGACATCCTTGCCGCTCTATGCACAATTTCTAACCGGTGATGTTATGATGGAAGAGCTGGCCTGGAAATACACAAAATGGTTTTACAGTCAAATGGGCCGGATCTACGTGCCTTCGAAAAGTGCCTATCAGGAGTTGGTGGGAAACGGGATCGCTGCAGAAAAACTACATCTTTTGCCCCACGGGGTGGACATTGAAAAATTTCATCCCAGCAAAAATAATGGCTTTTTAAAAAAGCGCTTTCCGGTTGATGAGGGTCTGAAATTGCTCTACGTGGGTCGAGTTTCCAAGGAGAAAAACCTGCACATTCTGTCCAGGGCCTATCAAATGCTTTATCAACAACGCAAAGATGTGCAGCTAATTGTTGTCGGCGACGGCCCTTATCTGGCTGAAATGCAAGCCGCGCTCAGGGGTACATCCTGCTTTTTCACCGGCTATTTAAATGGAGATGATCTGCCCACTGTTTACGCTTCCTGTGATGTCTTTATCTACCCGAGTACTACGGACTCATTCGGACGGGCGGTACTGGAAGCCCAGGCTTCCGGCTTACCGGTCATTGTAACAGATAGAGGGGGGCCACAGGAGAATATAGTTGCGGGCAAGACAGGACTCGCTATTAAAGGCGATGATGCCGACAGCATTGTGGATGCCTTGCACTTTTTAATTGCCAATCCGACCGCCGCCCGGGAGATGAGCCGGGCCGCACGGCAATATATGGAAGAGCGCTTTTTTGACGGTGCCTTTCACCATTCCTGGAAAATGTATGCGACCACTTCTGATGATTTGGAAAGATCACTTTCCAAAGCCATTTGATTTTACAACATGATCAGCCGGTTTAATGACAAATCCGCCTTTTAAAACCTTCGCGCTTGCACCCGTCTCAATCATTACTTAATTCTAACGCCAGATTCATGATCTTCTAACATCACAAAGTTAGTTAAATCGTAAGACCTAAGATTTGCGGTGTAACTTTTAGTCCCTCTTGATAATCCGGAAGCCGGTATACGTCATTTTGGTAAACGCGAACCCTATGGATGTGTTGCACTCGAGGTCAGTGAACATTATAAGTCAAATCCGTATGGTCCCCATCTTTGTTTCACCTGCTTCTACTGACAACAGTTTTATGCAGTTGTTGTGTAGACGCCCCAAATTCATCTTCAGCTCCCGCTTTATTTTCAAATATTCTAATATAGAAAGGCTTAAAAATGGCCATTCAAAAGCATTATGTGATTGATACGAATGTATTGCTTGAAGATCCGGATGCGCTCTCGAAGCTGCGCAACGGCAATGAAAACCAAATTTACATTCCCTATCATGTTTTACTCGAACTCAATAAATTTAAAAAAAGCTCTAAACGGGGACATATTGTTGCCCGGGTTGTGAAGTATCTAAATGACCACCCCGACCATTATAAAATCTTAAATGCCAGCGGTGTTGCCGGTGCTTTCGCCGGCCTGGTGGATAATTTCATTTTAAAAGAGATTTTGAACAGCGGATTGAAAAAGCCCATTCTGGTGACCAATGACAAAATCTTTCAGCTGCAGGCCGGATTGCAGGGCGTTAAAAGCGAGATCTACAAAGAATCGGTGCCGTTTAAATCCGAAGCTGAATACTTTACCGGTTTTGTCACTTCTGCAGACGGGCTCGTACCCAATGCATTCAGGTGGAACGAGCAGGGAAAACCGGTTTTCATGGGTGCCCGGGGTGAAAAGCTGATCGACTATCAGCACAAAATCTGGAATGTCACACCACGCACGGTTTTTCAGAATCTGGCGCTGGACTTAATGATTAATCACGATATCCACATTCTCTCCATCCAAAGTGACGCCGGCTATGGAAAAAGCTTTTTAGCGCTGGCGGCAGCACTTTATCTGGTGCTGCAACAAAAGCGCTTTGAAAAAATTTTCGTCATCAAACCCATGATTGAAATCGGCCAGAAACTGGGGTACCTGCCGGGAAAAGTCGAAGAAAAAATGGAACCCTATACACGCTATATTTCAGATTTGATGATCAAGTTGCACCACTTGCGCCCGGCCAACAAGATATTCAGTGATGTTGATTTCTATCCGCCCCGGTTCAATCCCAAGCATTTTGAGATCCTGCCCCTGGCCTTTATTCGGGGCATGAACATTGAAAATACGGTGGTCATTATCGACGAGATGCAAAATATGTCCAGGTTCGAATGCCGCGCGCTACTGTCCAGAATGAGTGACGGTGTCAAATGCATCTGTCTGGGCGATATTCATCAGGTGGACAACCCGTATTTAAATCAGGAGAACAACGGCCTCAACTGGGTCGTTAAAAAATTCAAGGGCAGCAAAATTTATTCTCATCTGGTTTTAAAGGGCGAGAAGTCTCGCGGACCGATAACCGATCTGGTGATCAACAGTGGTTTGTAATTTTTAGCAGAAAACAAACTAAAGCCTAATATTAGCCTAACCCCCCATCGTTAGTATGTTTAGCAATATTAGGCTATGAGAACCTTCGTCGATAGTGTCACACACTGGGATCGGGTTTTTTTAAACACCATCTTTAGCCTGAACGGCAAAAGACTGATCTCGGCTGTCATGCCCTGGATTTCCCATAGCGGTAATGGCTATTACTACCCGGCCATACCGCTGATCTTCTATTTTATCGAGCCTCGGATTGCCGGGGCTTTTTTTCTGTGCGCCTTGCTGGCCTTTGCTCTTGAGCTTCCGCTGTATAAAATTTTAAAGCAAAAAATCAAACGGCATCGTCCCTGTGAGGTGTTATCCGGCGTGCATCAGCGGATATCCCCCAGTGATCGGTTCAGTTTTCCTTCCGGTCATACCGCCGCTGCCTTTGTCATTGCCACCTTAATCGCGCACTTTTTTCCGATCTTAACGGTACCGGTATCCATCTGGGCGATGCTTGTCGGTGTCTCTCGAATCTATCTTGGCGTTCACTATCCAACCGATATTATAGCTGGTCTGGTGATCGGAATTTTGTGCGCATTTGCAGGGATTATGATTTTGGGCTGAATACCTGGAAGGATCGATTCAATGAAAATTTTATACGGCGTACAGGCCACGGGCAACGGCCACATCAGTCGCTCCAGGGAAGTCATTCACCATCTCAAGGACTTGGGTCATGAGGTCCGGGTCATTTTGACCGGACGCGATCCGTTCCATCTTTGGGATATGCAGACATTTGAGCCCTATGATACCTTTCGGGGGCTCACATTTATCAGCCGGCGCGGAAAAGTCCGGATCGTCGGCACAGCGCTGCAGTTAAATTTAATTCAGTTTTATCGCGATATTCATAGCTACAATGCTTCAGGGTTTGATCTGGTGGTGACCGATTTTGAACCGGTTGCTGCTCGGATTGCCAGTCGTAACAAGCTTCCTTCCATCGGTGTCGGTCACCAGTATGCCTTTCTGCATCGTGTGCCGGTCAAAAAGGCAGATCCATTTTCAATGTGGGTGGTTAGAAACTTTGCGCCCACTGATTATGCAATCGGCCTGCACTGGCATCATTTCAATAAGCCCATACTGCCCCCGATCATTCCGGCGCACCTGCAAAACGATTCACAAATACAGCCGGACAAGATACTGGTTTATCTGCCCTTTGAAACCCTCTCGGATATCGAATCTTTGCTCAAACCGATTGCAGCCTACCGGTTTGTTGTCTACTGCAACGTGTCTTCGGCAAAAGATGACGACAATCTGCACTTGCGACCATTTTCGCGCAACGGTTTTTTAGATGATTTGAGAAGTTGCAACGGTGTGATCAGCAACGCAGGATTCGAGCTGCTCAGCGAGGCGTTGTTCCTGGGAAAAAAGATTCTGATTAAGCCATTACGCGGACAAATGGAGCAGGCTTCCAACGCGCATGTGATTTCAGAATTGAATCTGGGCACGGTGATGAAAAAATTGGATCAGAATGCGGTTGAACAATTCTTGGAGAAACCGTCTGTCACATCGATACGCTATCCCGATGTGGCCCGTATGGTTGCCGAGTGGATCGAAAGCGGCAATTGGGAAGATGTTGAAGGGCTCGCCCGCACCGCGTGGGCAAATCTAAAATTTTCGTAAAAAATTTTAGATCGTTATTTGTTAATTGTTATTGGTTATTGGTCAAAGACGATATGATTCCTGCTTCTTCTTTTTACGAATAACAAATAACCAATAACTAGAAGTGGCTTCAAAGCGGCAGATCATGTTTGAGAGCAAGGCGTCACGTGGATTGAAAACGGAGCGTACATGTAAGTACGTGAGTATTTTAATTCGCGGGACAACGCAGCTATAGGACATTAGATGGCGTTTTGAAGCCACTTCTACTACTCTTCAATGCGCACCAACCCCATCCCGCCATCGATGGATATCTTAGCCCCATCGGGTATAATCTGAGTTGCCTGGCGCACACCCACAACCGCCGGAATACCCAGTTCGCGGGCTACAATAGAGCAGTGGTTGAGTAATCCGCCTTCCTCGATGACCATTCCGTTTACCATGCTTAAGATGGGCGTCCACCCCGGATCTGTATTTTCAGCAATCAGGATTTCGTCCGAATTCAGGTGGACCCGGGTGGGGTCCTGTACAATCCGGGCGCGCCCGAAAGCAGCGCCCGGACTGGTGCCGATACCCCGCAAGACCTTCCCCTGCATTTGAAATTCATTTAGCGGCCGACCATCGACATAGAATGTGCTGACATCAAAAGGTTCCAGAAACCGGTGATGCCGCTCAGCCGCCACTTTTTTAATATCGTTTGGGGTCAGGGTGGCCTCTGCAATCTGTTGAATTTCAGATTTTTTTAAAAAAAGGATTTTTTCATTCAGCCCGCAATGACGGCCCAGCGCCAGCAAAGACAATCTGATCTGAAACAGAACTTTATCCAGTAAAAAGCGCTGTTCCTCGCGCAGGTCTAAAAATTTGCGGGACATTTTGATCAGCCATCTCAGCAAAAATGAATGCCCGTGGTTCAGCTGTAGGTGTTGATCGGCTGCAAGTCGCAATTTTGTGTTTCGCTTTTGAGTTGCCTGATGCTCTGTGGCTTTTGTGGGAACGTTTTTTCGACGAACCAGCGCTTGAAGAATCCCCAGAACTTCTTCAGGCGCCTCTGCCCAGCGCTTGACATATAGCGTTCGATGGCGGGATCGGCAGCCGTACCGGGTTAAAAATGTGTGGAGGTCGTTACGAAATTGTTTTGATAATCCGGGCCACAATTTTGGCGCGGATTGCGCTAAGAAATAAGCATACATATCTTCGTCGGCGATAATTTGATCGGCCAGCAGTTGAAACTGTTTTTCAATTTCGATAGTGGTGTTCTGACCGTTTTGGCTCAGAACATCGAGAAAATGTGCATGCGAATATCCAAAGACATCCACCATCGTCCAGCGCAGCAACCAAATCAGATAATTTGCAAAAAAATACGGCCACTGATTGCTGATTTGCACCTGGCGCAAAGCTGACAATGATAGCTGCAGCGCTTGAAATGCCTTTTTGGCCGAACCAACGCCCTGCTGCTGTATGTGATCGAGTTGCTTGTTGATTTTGTTTTGCTTACGCCGGCTGATCGCAAAGCAAAAGAAAGGCAAAATCCCGGGTTCCAGAAATATGAGGCCCAGGCTGCGAATGGCCACTGTAATTTGCTTTAAAATAGTAGGTGGTGATTTGGCGTCCGAGGCAAAATCGGATGGAAAAAGAGACTGCAAATCCGGCAGCTGAAGGTTGGGCGGTATATAGGCCAGCACGTCTGCGATAGAGCGACAGTTGACATACAGGTAGCCATTGATGACGGTCAGCGTCGGCCGGGTAACCTCAATGCCCAGAATTTTTAAAATGCGCGAGAGATCAAACTGCGGCGCGTTTTGCTCCATTTCATTTGCCAGAAATGGGGTGAGGCGGTCAGCCCAGAGGTCATTGGCGATTTTACGCGTCCAGACGCCCGCAGGGATCTGCCATTTTTGTTGATCCAGTGTGGTGATGGCCCGTGATTGCAGCAGCCAGATTTTTTTGCTTTCATCGATAGCCCACTCGATATCCAGGGGAACACCATTACCATTTGACTGCAGCGCACGCACCAGATCGGCGATATCAAGCCATGGCAAGAGGGTCATCAGCGTCTCTTCGCCGACGGTCAGTCGGGAAAGATCACGTGAGGGGGGGGTCACCTGGAGCTTGTCTTGTCCATCAATGATTGCGCGGTAGGGAGTTAAGTTTCCACTGACAAGTTTTTCTGCCAGACCTTTGACCGCTTCGATGACAATTTCATCGCGGGCCGGATTCATGGGATTGCGACCAAAGGCGATGCCGGCGGCAACTGCATTGACCATTTTTTGGATAATAACCCCCATCAGTGGTATTTGCCCGGCAACCCCGCTAACGTGGTTTGACTTTAAATAGCTCAGGACTGCGGGCGAGCGGGCACCCTGCCAGCATTCTTCGATTTTATTTTTGAGTTCATCCTCATCGATCACCTGCAAAAAAGTGCGGTACTGCCCGGCAAAGCTCTGCTTTTCCAGATCTTCGAGCGTTGCCGATGAACGAATGGAAAGCCCCCTTTCCAAATCTAATTGACGGGCTGCCCTGGAAACTTCATCCAAAAGGCCATCGGGCCAAGCGCCGTGATTGATAAAGTATTGATGCGCATGGGTGCTAATGGCAACAGCCTGTGGCACCGCGAATCCGGCACGCGCTGCCCTTGCAAGATTAAGAAATTTTTGCCCCACTACTTTTGGGTCTAATGCCCGATCATTTTCGAAACCCACCAGATACTTCACGTGCGTTCCTATCGCTTCGGATTCAAAAAGGCCAATGATATTTGCCTTAAACCCATTAGTTTATGCTCATTTTATTAGGACATCGTAAAGATCGTATTAAGTCTATGTTAAAAACGATTACTCGGATCACAGCCATCGTCCTATTACCGCTGGTATGGGAAAAAAAGGAAATTAACGATTCTTTCATATTCAAGATGGGCACTCGAGGTTTCACTGAATTTTAATCATCTGCTAATTCGGCGCTAATACCCATCCCTTAATCAGCTTTCATTCAGACTAACCTGTCGTGTATTTTGACCAAAAGGAGACTACAGAATGAAATCGAATCCCTGCCTGCGCTGTCAATTTAAAGACCAGGATAAAAACAATAAAATGTGCACGCATTGTATTCAGCGCCTGGAATATGTGAGCCATCTTGAAAGAGAGTTGAATTTTGCGATGACGAATGCCGAAACAAAACCGGTTAAACCGCGACTTCCGACGTATTCAAACAGAGCGCAAATATTCGGTGCCGTCTCAAAGCGATTTTAATGCTCCCTTGTGCTGCCGGCAAGGGCTTAGACAATTTCGTGAGAATTGTCGGATTTGGTCAAACTTCACGATATTTGAATGATTTGAATAGGTAAGAATGCAAAGCGCTTTTTTTTCGGAAATAGCGATGATCCGATTGTTAGAAAATTAACAAAAACCTAACACAATCATCATTTATATCTAACATATCATTTCTAGACTCACCTGCTTAAAGGGTTAACCACTAATCCAAAATTGTCGCGGAAGGATCTAACAAAAAAAATAAGATGTCACCCACAACGATACTTTTTGTACTGTTAGCACTTTCTATTTTCGGCTATTACATTGGCCGCAGAAAAGCCTTTGCTGTTGCCGGTAATTCAGCCGGCGTCAGAAACCTGCACTCTCGCCCGACCTATTACGGAATGCTGACAGCCCTTTGGTGCGGCATTCCAACATTAATATTATTCGGTTTCTGGCTGGCTTTTGAGTCCTCGATTATTACACATCTGGTCGTGGCGGATTTACCGGAAGCGATGCGAAACCTGCCGGCCGCTGATCTGAACTTGATGGTTAACAACATTCGAAATTTGGTCAGCGGCAATATCGTTTCCGGCAGCGTCGATCCAGTTATGCAGGCAGCAGCCGATCATTACCGTAGCCTGCAGGTCACCAGCAAAGCGGCTCTGGCAGTCATTGCCATTTCCATGGCGATCGTCGGGCTTGTCATTGTGCGGGCCAAAATAACGCCGACCTTACGGGCGCGCAATGTAGTTGAGCAGGCCATAAAGTACATTCTCATTATTTGCTCGACGATTGCCATTTTTACCACCATCGGCATCGTCCTTTCCGTGCTTTATGAATCCATCCGCTTCTTCCAGGCAGTGCCGATCACCGAGTTTCTTTTTGGCCTGGAATGGAGCCCGCAGATGGCCATCCGCAGCGATCAGGTGGGCTCGTCCGGCGCATTCGGGGCCGTTCCGGTATTTGTGGGCACCTTGTTGATTTCCGCCATCGCGATGTTTGTGGCAGTTCCCATCGGGCTGATGTCGGCCATTTACCTGTCTGAATATGCCAACAAGAAATTTCGTGCTGTGGCGAAACCCCTGATCGAAATTCTGGCCGGTATTCCCACAGTTGTTTACGGGTTTTTTGCCGCTTTGACGGTTGCCCCCTTTATTCGCAATACCGGCAGCATGCTTGGGTTGGGAGTGTCCTCGGAAAGCGCTCTGGCTGCGGGCCTGGTTATGGGAATCATGATTATTCCTTTTGTTTCTTCTTTGTCCGATGATTTTATCAATGCCGTACCTCAGGCGCTGCGGGACGGAGCCTACAGTCTGGGCGCCACCCAGTCCGAAACCATCAAGCAGGTGATCCTGCCGGCGGCGCTGCCGGGGATTGTCGGCGGTGTTCTTCTGGCGGTCTCCAGGGCCATCGGTGAAACCATGATCGTTGTCATGGCGGCAGGGTTGGCTGCCAATTTGACCTTTAACCCTTTAAAGACGGTCACAACGGTTACCGTTCAGATCGTCACCTTGTTGGTTGGCGACCAGGAATTTGACAGCCCCAAAACCCTGGCGGCATTTGCTTTAGGGTTGCTGTTGTTTGTGGTCACGCTGTTATTAAACGTCATCGCATTACACGTGGTTCGCAAATATCGAGAACAATATGAATAACATACCCCAAAATATACCCGACCGCGCGGCAAAAAAAGAACGGACCCTGGACATTGTCAACCGGGGCCTGAGTAAACGCTACCGCGCCGAGCGCCGATTCCGCTTTTACGGATTGTCGGCCATTATCGCCAGCATGGTCTTTTTATCGCTTTTATTTATCAGTATTGTCGGTAATGGCTATACGGCTTTTCAACAGACCTTTTTTGAGCTGGACGTTTCCTTTGATCCTGAAGTTCTGGACAAGCAGTCTCTGGCAACAGCCGATTACCAGGGCCTGGTCAAACAATCGTTGCGGAACATGTTCCCGGATGTCAGCGGCAGACGCGACAAACGGATGCTCTACAGCATTGTCAGTTCAGGCGCGTCTTTCCAACTCAGAGACATGGTGTTAACCAACCCGGATATTATCGGTCAAACGTTACCCGTCTGGGTGCCCGCCGATGATGACGTCGATATGCTGATGAAAGGTCATTTTGACCGCGAAGCCGGCGAAGGCGAACGCCGCTTAAAAGACAAGCAACTGGCCTGGATCGATCAACTGGTTGCTGACGGTAAAATTGAAAAGAGATTTAACACCACTTTGTTTACCGCCGGGGATTCGCGCGAACCGGAATTGGCCGGGATCTTGGGAGCGGCAGCCGGATCCTTTTTTACGCTGATCATAACCCTGCTGCTTTCATTTCCGATCGGCGTGGCCGCGGCAGTATACCTTGAGGAATTTGCCCCGAAAAATCGCTGGACCGATCTGATCGAGGTCAACATCAACAATCTGGCGGCGGTTCCATCGATTGTCTTCGGGTTGCTGGGACTGGCGGTGTTTTTAAACTTTTTCGGTCTACCGCGATCGGCCCCGGTTGTCGGCGGCCTGGTGCTGACGTTAATGACATTGCCGGTCATTATCATCGCCAGCCGTTCGGCCCTGACAGCGGTGCCGCCGTCGATTCGGGAAGCAGCCCTGGGCGTGGGGGCTTCCAAAATGCAGATGGTTGCCCATCACGTGCTGCCGCTGGCACTGCCCGGTATGCTGACCGGAACCATTATCGGAATGGCGCGGGCGCTGGGTGAAACCGCCCCGTTGCTGATGATCGGAATGGTGGCCTTTATTGTCGATATACCAGGTGGCTTCACAGACCCCTCAACCGCACTACCGGTTCAAATTTATCTCTGGGCCGACAGCCCTGAGCGGGCCTTTGTTGAGCGAACGTCGGCTGCGATTATTGTCCTGCTGGCATTTTTGATCGCGATGAATGCAGCTGCAGTTATCTTAAGAAAGCGTTATGAGCGGCGCTGGTAATGACAACGGCTCGGGCTACCGGCAACTTGCCGCTGGCTGGCTGTTCGTTGAAGAGCAGCACATGATTTAATGGAATCCAAACAGATCTCTAATATTGTGCTAATTTGGAATGCGTATGTTGCAGCCAAAAAATTTTAACCAACTGAATTTTTTTGTGCTAATTTTTAAACTCAAGGAGGAAATGACTATGAGAAAGTTCGTTTTGTTAACAGCCATTGTTTTTTTTGTGGCCGCACTGTTTGGGCCGGTTCTGGCCGGTTCCGGAAGGGATTACGTTAGTATTGTGGGCTCATCCACCGTTTATCCTTTTGCGACGGTTGTCGCCGAGCAGTTCGGCAAATCCACTTCCTTTAAGACACCGAAGATTGAATCCACCGGTTCCGGCGGCGGTCTGAAGCTTTTTTGTGCTGGTGTCGGTGTCGAGCATCCGGACATCACCAATGCGTCCCGCCGCATCAAACAGTCTGAATTTGACCAATGCGCCCAAAACGGAGTCAAGGAAATTATCGAAGTCAAAATTGGCTATGACGGCATCGTGATGGCCAATTCCAAAAAAGCAGCCCCGATGAAACTGACCCGTAAGGATATCTTTATGGCCCTGGCCAAGGACGTTCCGGACCCGGCCGGTGGCGAAAAACTGGTCCCCAATCCCTACAAAACCTGGAAAGATGTCAATCCGGCCCTGCCGGACAAGGCGATCGAAGTGCTGGGTCCCCCACCGACCTCAGGTACCCGGGATGCTTTCGTTGAACTGGCCATGGAAGGCGGCGCCAAAAAGTTTGACTGGATTGCGGCCATGAAAAAGAGCGACAAAAAAGCCTACAAGGCCGTCTGTCATACCGTTCGGGAAGATGGGGCCTATGTTGAAGCCGGTGAGAACGACAATCTGATCGTTCAAAAACTGGAGGCCAATCCGAATGCCCTGGGTATTTTCGGCTTCAGCTTTCTGGATCAAAATATGGATAAAATCCAGGGATCCTATATCGACGGCGTCCAACCCGAATTCGAAGCCATTGCCGATGGCAAATATCCGGTTTCCCGCCCGCTGTTTTTCTATGTTAAAAAGTCCCACGTGGGTGTGATTCCGGGGATTAAGGAATATCTAACTGAGTTTACCAGCGACAAAGCCTGGGGCGCAGAAGGGTATCTAAGTGAAAAGGGCTTGATCCCCATGCCGAAGGCAGAGCGCGCTAAATACAGCAGCAATGCCAAATCTTTGACGGCCTTAACTTCATTGAAGTAAACTTGTTTGTCGAGGTAGACCGGAAAATATTTTTTCCGGTCTACCTTTTTGCTTTGATTATTGGGCCTGGGTTTATCTTAAAATACTTTACACCCGGGCGTTAATCTGTAATATAAACTCCTTATCGCAAGATCTGTTAATATCATGATTTCACTCAAATCAATGGATGAGGCTGGTTTCATAGGAAATATGCCAGAAGGTAACACAGAACAGAAGGTCAAAGCCACGGAAGGCCGGGTATTGGTCGACCGCGAGAACCGCGATACGGTCGGTGAAATAACGGTTGACAACCCGCGCATGACCTGCCGAGACGTCAATGTCTGGTATGGCGAAAAACACGCCATCAAAAATGTTTCCCTGGATGTCGGACGCAACGAGGTCATTGCCATGATCGGTCCTTCCGGCTGTGGCAAATCAACCTTTATTCGCTGCCTGAATCGAATGAATGACACCATCGATGGTTGCCGCATTATCGGCGAGATTACCTTAGATGATATCAACATCTACGATAAAAACATCGATGTCGTCCCGCTGCGGGCCCAGGTGGGTATGGTTTTTCAAAAACCCAATCCCTTCCCAAAGTCTATCTATGAAAATATTGCCTATGGGCCCAGAATTCATGGCCTGTCCTCTAATAAAGCCGAACTGGATGAAATCGTTGAAACGTCGTTGATCAAAGCCGGACTCTGGGACGAGGTTAAAGACTGGCTGGACCAGCCCGGAACGGGCCTGTCCGGTGGCCAGCAGCAGCGCCTTTGCATCGCACGCACGATTGCGGTCAACCCTGAGGTCATTTTGATGGATGAACCGTGCTCGGCCCTGGATCCGATCGCCACCGCCGTTATTGAAGATTTAATTGACGAGCTGCGCGAACAATATACAATTGTGATTGTGACCCACTCCATGCAGCAGGCATCCCGCGTGTCTCAGCGCACGGCTTATTTTCATCTCGGAGATCTCATTGAAGTCGGTCCCACCGCACAGATTTTTACCAATCCGAGCCACCAGCTAACCGAGGATTACATCACCGGGCGTTTTGGCTAAACAGGGTTTCAAAATCCCATCTGAGGCTCAAAAGTCCGCCAATATCGCTAAAAATGCAATGAATCTGGACCCTGTCTATCTGGAGAAACCCGTCCGGCTTATCATCCGTATGGCTGAATTGGCGACTCAGATGCTTAAAGACGTGATCAGTGCCTATTTGGAATCAGATGTCCCCAAGGCAATCGCGGTCTGGCATCGGGATGATGCGATCAATCGGATTTATGCCGATTTGCTCATCCAGCTGCGGTCATACATGAAAGCTGATTCTGACAATATCAACACCTATACCAGCCTGATTTTCACCGCCCGCTGCTGCGAACGAATCGGCGATCATATCAAAAATGTGGCCGAAGGGGTTTATTTTATTATCCATGGTGATTCGACCATTGATCATCCCATGGATAAAAAACAACATGCCACCTGAGGCGTTATGTCATCGACCGTTCGCAAAAAGGGGTTGCCCCCTCAACAGAGGCTCGTTTAAGCAAATCCGTTTTCGATCGTCTCAACCAGCTTTTCTTTAATCATAGGAGAAACCATTGAAGATTAAAAAGAAAATTGCACTTGTTGCCCATGATGAAAGAAAAGAAGATATGCTGGAGTGGGTGAAGTTTAACGCTCGCAAACTATGCACTCATGAATTATTCGCCACCGGCACAACGGGCAAGATTTTATCTAAAGCCTGTGATTTGAGTATCACCCGGCTAAAAAGCGGCCCGCTGGGCGGCGACCAACAGCTGGGCGCCATGATTGCCAACGGCGGGCTTGATATTTTGATATTTTTCTGGGATCCATTGACCTCTCATCCGCATGATGTCGATGTCAAGGCGCTGCTGCGCATGTCCGTATTATATAATATGGCCGTGGCCTGCAACCGATCCACGGCTGATTATCTGATATCGAGCCCGTTATTTGACGATGAATATCAGTCGGTCATCAAGGATTACGGACGGGCATTAGCTCAGAGAGTTTTACAATAACAGCATACCCACAAAGCCGCATTCTTTGTAGGTATTTAATCGATAGGCAACATGTAAACGCGCTAATTCTTTTTTTCTAAGGGCGATTCAAGTGAGAACCGCTTTTTTTGGAGTCTTTTTTGACTCGGATGTCGAATCGCTGAGCTGAGTTGTTCTGGGCAAGGCAGCCAGGAGGTCACCACAAGTGAAAAAGATATCCACCCCCAGCGGAAACAAAGCCGCTTGAAGTTGCCATTGTTCCCAGAAATTGGCCGGTATTCCTTTGGGTGCGAATTGAGTGGTTGATTTTGTTCCAGGCACGCTAAGGATTTTACTGGTGGCGTCGTCGAATCCCTGGACCTGAATGATCAATGTCGCTGCAGATTCCGGATGCTCCTCATGGCCAATCTTAAAATCATCAAGAGGCGGCATTTCTGCCGGGTGGGTTATCAGGGCAAAATGTGCCAAGCAGGGCTCGGTAACAACGCTGCATCCACAATTAACTTGAAACCAGCTGACGGCAGTACAATTCCAGCTCAAATCGGTCCACAGGGGGGTTTCTCCGTCAAGTAATGTCAGGCAAACAGCAGCAGATGCCGTATTCAGCATTTCAATATTGTTTACCTTAGTCTTGATTTTAATAAGCCGTCCCGGGTGAGCCATTGCTTCTATAATGGCTCGAAATGTTTGTTGCGGCCCTAAGGCCGGATTCAAAAAACCCGGCAATAGCGTTGTCGGTATTTCCATTTCAGATATCAAGGCACCCTCCCTGACGATGGCGAGAAATCGGCTTTAGACGATCATTTGATAAAAGCGCACCAGCATCTCCGCGTTTGGATGCTTTTTTCTGATTGTCTTAAATTGCCATATGATCAAAACTGAAATAAGCATTGCCGCGCCCAAGATTAAAAGGAATGCATTCATTTTTGCTCAGTGTACCTTTAGCGAGAAGTGGTGATTTCTTCACATCTAAATTCGTATTTTCCCTACTTAAATGAATGATAAAAATTAGTTTTTTATTAAGGAACGGTTAAAATTGGATTTATTTTATTACCAATGGAAAGGTTCAGACAGGCGTGGAAAGGTTCAGTTAGGCGCAAAATTGCTTTTAAGAAAATGAGCGTAGAATAAAAAAACGTGATCGGTTGGCGGATATATCGTGCCAGTTTGAGAATAGGCACTGTTCGCTGAAGCGCAAAAGACCGCAGCAATTGCCGGTTTGTTTTCAGCCGGCTTTATTTTGCAACCATAGCTCGCATCATGTCGCCGGCATTTTCGGCGTGATCGGCGATGGAGCCGATGATTTCCGTTAAGCGGATCAGATGAAATACGGCCACCGGATCATCGATCGCATTAAAGATCTTCTCTTTGACAGCATCTTCGAGTTTGTCGGCCTCGTGTTCGTAGTGACGCAAATCGCGAATGATATCTTTAACCCGAATGCGTTGCTCCTCAGAGAAATTTGAAAAATATTTACGGGCTTCGGCCACCATTTTGCTCAACTCTTCAATTGGATCCATGACCGCTGCCACCAGAAGCATGAAATCTTTTTCGAGCACTTCGGGGATGCCGGCTGCGGCTCTGAAAGACAGCCAGTCAAGGCCTTCCTCGACAACATCCAGCACCTTATCCTGCTCGCCCAGATAGCGGAAGAGCTCAAATTTGTCCACGGCCAACAGAGTCCCTTTGGGCAGATGGCCCCGAATGCGGCGCTTGATGGCATCGGCTTCGCTTTCGAGTTTATCAATGTCTTTTCTGAAGTGCTCGAAATCTTCACATCGGTCTTCGATGATACACTCAATGGCCCGTTGAAAAACCCAGGCGCATTCTTTGACCTTTTCGGCATGCTCCTGCAGGCCATCGAAGGGTGAGGTGATGAACATTGAAATAAAGGGTATGCGCATAACGTTCTCCTTTATAAAAAGAGCTGAAGAATTTTAAAAATAACGATACTGGTAATGGCTGCAGCCGGCACAGTTAATACCCAGTAGAGGATAATCTCAAAAATAATTCTAAAATTAACAGCATCAATACCGCGTGCCAGGCCAACGCCCATGACACCGCCCACAGCTGCGTGGGTGGTTGACACCGGCAACCCCATTTTGGAGGCCACCATAACCGTTGTGGCAGCCGCGAAATCCACCGAAAAACCGCGGGTGTTGGTCAGGGTGGTGATTTTTCTGCCGATCGTATCCATGACGCGGTGCCCGGCCATGCCGATGCCGCACGCAATACCGATGCCGCCGAAAAAAAGCAGAAAAACAGGAACCGGAACCTTGGCTCCCACGCTCCCGGTTTTAACCAGAAAGTAGATCACGGCCAGCGGCCCGATGGCATTGGCCACGTCGTTGGCGCCCTGGGCCAAAGCCACATAGCAGGAAGTGCCGATCTGAATTTTACGAAAGACTTCTTCTTCCCCGCTTAGATTCGTCTTTTTAATGAATTTGCGCAAGATTTTGACAGCCACAAAGCCCAGTGCGAGAGCAAGCACGATTGCAACCAGCAATGCCAGGGGCGTGCCAATTGCCAGCCTTTTTCCCAGGGGCGTTTTGAAAAGAAAGGACAGTATCACCACAAAAAGGGCGATGCTGATAAAAAAAGGGGCCAGTTTGAGGGCCTGAGAGAAGGGGTCTTCTCTGGATAAAATGAATTTGACGATGGTTTTAAACATCAAAAAACCGATGACCATGGCAAATACCGGGGAAATCACCCAGCTCAATACGACCGCGCCGAGTTTGCCCCAGTTGATCACCGAAAATCCGCCGGCCATGATACCAAAGCCGATCATCGCACCTACGATGGAATGGGTTGTGGATACCGGCAGTGATTTCCAGGTGGCAAACGACACCCAAAGGGCGGCCGCCAGCAGAGCGGATAGAGCGCCAATGAGGGCCAGATGGGGATCTGTAAGGATGTCCGTTGAGACGATCCCCTTGCGGATGGTTTGGGTGACGTGCGAGCCGATAAAAACAGCGCCGACTATATTTAAAATACCGGCGATGAAGATGGCCTGGCGGATGGTAATGGCTTTGGCCCCGACGGCCGATGCCATCGAATTGGCCACATCATTGGCGCCGATATTCCAGGCCATATAGAATCCGAAGATATAGCCGATGATCAGTACGGTGTATTCAGATCCCATGCATTTGTTCTTTAGCGAGTTATTATAATCATATGAAATGTCGTATGCTTACCTCAGCGGGTCGGTAGGATCCCTGTTCTGCTTCTGGAATCTAACTGAAAGGCGGAATGGTTGGCGAGCCAATAACATGTTGGGGACAGTAAATCAATGTTAAATAGAGGACTGGACAAAAATCATTCGTTTAAATTGAAACAGGTTCTTTTGTCCTTCGGGGAGCTATGTTGAGGGATGAAATGGGGAAAAAAGATTCCGCCGGCCAAATGAACTGGTATGTGTCTAATTTTTTTGGGGCAGGTGAATGCTAAAGCGGCTGCCCTCTCCCAGTTTGCTTTCAACCGCAACATGTCCGCCGTGGGCCTGGGCAATGTGTTTAACGATAGCCAGCCCCAGTCCGGTTCCGCCCATGCTGCGGCTGCGCGCTTTGTCGACTCGATAGAAACGTTCAAAGAGTCTCGGCAGATGCTTTTGGGCTATGCCGATACCATGGTCCTGAACACTGATAATCATCTCGTCTTCATGGCGATGAAATTTGACATGAATCGTACTTTGCGGTTCACTGAATTTAATAGCGTTATCAAGTAGATTAACCACCGCCTGCTCGATCAGGGTGGGATCAAAAATGGCAGTGATATCCTTTTCACAGTCAATATCGATACGGATGCTTTGTTTTTCGGCTTTTGGCATGCACAATTGGATGGCAGCCTGAAAAACATCCACAATTTTTACCGACTCGAATTTAATTTCTTTCTTTTCGTTTTCCTGCTCAATTCGTGAAAGTGCCAGCAAATCCTCGATAATGGCATCCAGGCGATCCACGTGTTTTTGAATGATACCCAGGAAGCGTTCTTTTTCCTGTTGTTTTTCAACATTGCCCTGTTGCAGAGTTTCAACAAACCCTTTTATGGCGGTCAGGGGCGTTTTGATTTCATGTGAGACATTGGCTACAAAATCACGTCGCATGTTTTCCAGGCGCCGCAGCTGGGTTACATCGTGAAATACCACCAGAGTGCCGATTTGGTGCCGATTTGCGTCTAAAATAGGAGAGCCTTTGACATCAATCACGCGCTCTTCTTTTTGAAATACCGTGATGTCTTCTTCAGTCGGGTTTTTGTTGCTGAGCGCTGCACGGATAAACTGCTGCAATGCCGGGGAACGGATGATCTCCTGAATGCTTTTTCCCTGGCAACCAGCCGGTTCGTTTTCAAAAAGCCGGGCAGCCGTCTGGTTAATGCTCACAATCCGCTCTTCGGTGTCGATGGCAATCACCCCTTCCAGCATACTGGCCAGAACCGTTTGGAGCTGATTGCGCTGACGGACGATGGTTTCAATGCGGTCCTTCAGCTGGGCGGCCATCTGATTCATGGCATCCGCCAGACCTCCCATCTCTTCTGTTTGAGGCGGTGTCAGACGATGGCTCAAATCGCCGTTGGCGAAATGTTCGGCACTTTTTTTCATCTGTTCGATCGGCTGACTGATGCGTCGGGAAACCACCCAGCTGATGCCGGCCGCCAGCAGGGCGATAATGCATCCGCCGAGCGCAATTTTTAGCTGGATGGATCGGATTTCAGTTTCCACAGCGGTTGCCGGCAACGATGTGCGCAGCACGGCTAAAACACGTTGCTGATCTTTGATCGGTACGGCGACATACAGCATACGTTGCATAAGGGTGTTGCTGAAACGCATTGATTGGCCCGCCCGGCCGTCCAGCGCCGCAGCAATTTCCGGGCGGTTGGCATGATTATCCATCAGGTGGGGGGTTTCGCGCGAATCGCCAATGACTGTTCCATCCGGAAGTATGACTGTAATGCGGGTGGCCGAAAGCCGGCCGGCTTCTTTGCAGATGGAATCGATTGCAGCGGCATTCAATGGTGACAGCAGCCCTGATATCTGTTTCTCAAGCAGGGTTGCTCTGGCTTTCAGGTCTGTGGCGGTCTGGTCCAGAAAAAATTGGCGCATGGCACCGGAGGCATACCAGCTGACAGCCAGCAAAGAGATCAGCGTGATCAATAAATAGGAAGGAAAAAGCCGCCACAGCAGGCGTTTGCGCTTTTTCATGGGGTCTCCTTGAACCGATACCCGACACCCCTTACGGTTTCGATATACTGACCATAGGCGCCGAGCTTTTTGCGCAGCCCGACAATCTGTACATCAACGCTGCGATCCGTTACCGGATAATCGTTACCCCGGATCGAGTTCACGATGTGCGAGCGCGTAAACACCCAGCCGGGACGTCTGGCCAGCAGCAGCAGAACCTGAAATTCGGTGTAGGTTAAATCAACGGGCTCCCCTTTGGCCATTACGCTGCGCCGGCCTGGATTGATTTCCAGATCGTAAATTTTGACAATCGCCATTTCATCCTGCGGCTCCTCCTTGTGGCGACGGAGTGCAGCGCGTACCCGGGCGACCATGACTTTCGGGCTGAAGGGCTTGGTCATATAGTCATCGGCACCCAGCTCAAGGCCGGTGACGATGTCGGCCTCTTCGCCTTTGGCAGTCAACATGATAATCGGAATGCTGCGCAGCCTGGAATCATTTTTGAGCGTTTTGGTAAACGTCAGCCCATCCATACCCGGCAGCATCAGATCCAGCACAATCAAATCAAACGGATCTGATCGAACTTTGCGAAGGGCGTCTTCGCCCGACAGGGTTCCGGTAACGTGATACCCCTCGCGCGACAGGTTATAGCGCACAAGCTCGAGGATATCCGCTTCATCTTCGACGACCAATATTTTTTCCTTTGCCATTGTTAAACTCCAAAATTGGTATGGGGTTAATGGGTAGTGCTAACGTAATTCTAATATTTGTCTCCGGCTAAGGAAAATATTATAGTTTTGTTATCATAAAGTTACGTAACTGTTAAGAACCTGTTAAAAAAGTGCATCTTCTATCGTTGGTTGGCCGGTTAAGCCGGCCGAAGGTCCCCGTGAAACGGGATTGAGCCCGTTGAGCCAGTTCAGCTGAATGAGCGGAGAAAAAGGTGTAAAATGAGATCGTTTTCCTCTTTGAACGGGCCTAACGGGCTCAACGGGCTCAACCGGACAACTAATATAGCTCTTGACAATTGGATGTAAAGTAATTATATGAATGTCTGTTCATATATTCAAGGAGTGGAAATGAGCTCAGCAAAGGCCAAATGTTTAGACGGAGTCGATTGCCAGGTTCGGGTGATCCACCTGGATCGGGTCGAGCGGGCACGCAGAGAAACCGTCTCGGAAAAAGAGATTGAACGCCTGTCGTCGATTTATAAAATCCTGGGAGATCCCAGCCGCCTGAAGATCGTCATGGCGCTCAAAAACGTTGAAATGTGCGTTTGTGACCTGGCCGCGTTTCTGGGGCTGACCGAGTCGGCCGTGTCGCATCAACTGCGGCGGTTTCGGGATCTGGCGCTGGTCAAAAGCCGGCGCGAGGGCCAGGTAATCTATTATTCGCTGGATGATGAGCATGTGGCCGAGTTGTTGAATGTAGGGTTAGAGCACGTTTCGGAATGACCAATTCTTCAGAAGACAGAAGACAGAAAACAGAGGACAGATGACCAACAGAATTTTTGATCCACATGCAATTATCATATGTCTTCTAAATTCTGGTCTCTGAATGCTCGCATGTGCTTGCCCTCCAAAGCCTATCAGGCGAAGGAGGGAACACTGACACCTTTCAAATGAGGAAACGAATTGAACTTTATCATCGAAATATTGCTGGCGACGTGGGATTTGTTGGTTGACGCATCGATTTACATTTTGTTCGGATTGCTGGTGGCTGGATTGTTACGGGTATTTTTAAATCCAAGTTCGATTACACGGCACCTGGGGCAGGGACGCTTTAAATCCGTTTTAAAAGCCGCATTTTTCGGCATCCCCATCCCGTTGTGATCGTGCGGCGTGCTGCCCGCAGCCGTGTCGCTGCGCAAACAGGGCGCCAGCAATGGTGCCACCACCGCTTTTTTGATCTCAACTCCCGAATCCGGTGTGGACTCCATTTCGATCACCTATGCCTTGCTGGATCCCATCATGACCGTGGCGCGTCCGGTGGTGGCCTTTATCACCGCGGCGGTTGCCGGCATTACCGAAAACCTTTTTGGATCAAACAACCAAACGACGCGCATCACCCCGGATCTCACCTGCCCGGTGGATGGTTGTTGCGACGGGGAAAACTGTTCGCCTGAAGAGCATCGGCACCATCACACTTTCGGGGAAAAGCTTGCCGCCGGCATGCGTTTTGCCGTCAATGATCTCTGGGATGACCTGGCCGGCTGGTTTATGATCGGAATGATACTGGCCGGGTTGATTACGGTGCTGATCCCGCCGGATATGTTCAGCGAGTACCTGGGTGCCGGACTGCCCGCCATGCTGATCATGCTGGCGGTGGGCATTCCGTTGTACATCTGTGCAACAGCCTCGACTCCCATTGCGGCGGCCCTGATCCTCAAGGGGGTCAGCCCGGGTGCTGCCCTGGTGTTTCTTTTAGCCGGGCCGGCGACCAATATCGCTTCTTTAACGGTCTTGACCGGTGTGCTGGGTAAGCGGGCCACCGCCATTTACCTGACATCCATTGCGGTTTGCGCCGTTTTATTCGGCTTGATCGTCGATCAGGTGTATGCATCTTTAGGCATCTCAGCCCAGGCGGTGGTGGGTCAGGCATCTGAAATTATACCGCGCTGGGCCGGGGTGATCGGTGCGCTTGCGATTCTGGCGATGTCCATCAAGCCTGTCTGGCATGCCATCAGGACACGCTTCAAACCTGCAGGGGCGCAGGAAAAAGCCACATCTGAGCCTGACAAAACGCTGTCCGAGTCGCTGTCGGTGGTGTCTGATTGCTGCCCGAGCTGCGACTGTTCTTCGGACTCACCGAACAAGTAAAATGCACTTGAACACTGCGCGGTATTTGTAAGCGCTCATTCATTCTGCTCTCCGCAACGATTTCAATGAAAAAGTCTCCTACCCATCCATTATCCGCTGAGTCTGTTGGCGAAAACCGATCGTTCTGGTTTAAAGCTCAATTTTTTCTTGACAAATAGTTCTGATAAGTTAATTATTCTAAGTTTTATAATGCTAAAAAAGCGGCTCATCAAACAAGGAGGCGAATCCGATGTATGCGGTAGTGACTTCAGGCGGTAAACAATATAAGGTTGAAGAAGGTGAAACATTACAGGTTGAAAAGATTGCCGGTAAGGTTGGCAGCCCGGTGACGTTTGACCAGGTGTTGATGATTTCTGACGGCACCGATGTCACTATCGGCCAACCCGTGTTGGCCGATGCGGTCGTTGAAGGTCATATCGTTGAACAGGGTAAGGCGAAAAAAATCATTGTTTTCAAATATAAACGCCGCAAACGCTATCGCCGCAAACAAGGCCATCGCCAGCAATACACGGCCATCAAAATAGACAGCATCAAAGCGAAAGGGGTCAAAACCCGCCAGAAGGCCGAACCTGAAAGTGAAACCCAAAAGCCTGCGGCTGACAAAGTGAAACCCGCACTAAAGAAAGCAGCGGCCGAAGCAAAAGTTGCAGAAGTGCCAAAAGCGGCGGCAAAGCAAAAAGAAACGAAGAAACCTGAAACCAAGGCAGCACCCGCGAAAAAAGCGCCGCCCCGAAAGGGTGCAGCAAAGAAACCTGCAGCCACAAAGACAGCCGCCCCCAAAACGGCCGCCAAAAAGGCAGCTCCCAAGAAAACAGCTGCTAAGAAACCAGCGGCTACAAAAAAAACCACGGATAAAGCCAAATAAAATACCCATTTTCAAAACAGTGTGTTTAAAATACTGTTGATATGCGCTATGATAAGTTTTGAATTTAGAATTTTGGTATTGTTTAGAATTTCGTGTTTCGGACTTCGAATTTTTCAAGACTAAATATGCGAAATTAAGCAGGGAGTTATCAGAATGGCTCATAAAAAAGCAGCAGGAAGTTCCAAAAACGGACGCGACAGCAACGCGCAACGGCGCGGTGTTAAACGTTACGGCGGTCAAAAGGTAAAGGCCGGCAATATCCTCGTACGTCAGCTGGGAACCCGAATCCATCCGGGCGATAACGTCGGCATGGGTAAGGATTACACCCTTTTTGCCAAGATCGATGGCATTGTTGCCTATGAAAGAGTCGGCCGTTCACGCAAAAAAGTCAGCGTACATGCCGAGTGAAATTTATTGATGAAGCACTGATCACCGTGCAGTCCGGTGACGGCGGGCGGGGATGCGTCAGTTTAAGACGTGAAAAATATGTACCGCGTGGCGGCCCGGATGGCGGTGATGGCGGCAAAGGCGGAGATGTCATTCTAAAGAGCTCTTTGCGCCGCCGCACCCTTTATCCATTTCAATTCAAACGTCAGTTTAAAGCCCAAAAAGGCGCCCACGGCCAGGGTAAACAAAAAACCGGCAGAAACGGCCAGGATCTGATCATCGAAATTCCACCCGGCACCCTGGTCAAAGATGCCGCTACCGGTGAAGTGATAAAGGATTTTACCACCGACGGTGAATCTTTCACGGTCGTAAAAGGCGGCCGGGGCGGCCTCGGGAATGCACGCTTTAAAACATCGACCAACCGAACCCCCCGTTATGCCCAGCCCGGCGAAGCCGGGCAAATCCGCGAACTCAAACTGGAACTTAAGCTGTTAGCCGATGTGGGCATTATCGGCCTGCCCAATGCCGGTAAATCCACGCTGATCAGCGTGATCTCATCCGCCGCCCCTAAAATTGCGAACTATCCGTTTACCACACTGACGCCGACTCTTGGCGTTGTTGAAACCGATTGGGGCGATCCGTTTGTGGTTGCCGATATTCCCGGTTTAATTGAAGGCGCCCATGAGGGTGCGGGTCTCGGCACCCGGTTTTTACGGCATATTGAGCGCACCCGAATTTTGATACACCTGATCGATGTCGGGGGCATAGATGTGGGACATCCCCGCCGTCACTTTAAAACCGTCAACCGCGAATTAAAATCCTTCAATCCGCAGTTGACCGAGAAGCCTCAAATCGTGGCGCTCAACAAAATGGATTTGCCGAGCGCCGCCAAAGCGGCAGAGGCTTTTGTGGCTGCGCTCGATCCGGAACCGGTCTTTTTAATTTCGGCAAAAGAAAACCGGGGGATCAAGCGCTTGCTGTCGCGAACGATCGAACTGCTCGATAAATCCGCGAGTGGCCAACAGGATCAAATCGATTCAGACAAATGAATGCCCGGCATGCAAGTGTTTGATTCGCACTGGATGGATATGGTATTGAACTCATATGCGCATTGGACTATTCGGCGGCACCTTTGATCCCATTCACCGGGGGCATTTGTGGGCTGCGTCAGAAGTTAAAAAAATTTTTAACCTGGATCCGATCTATTTAATTCCAGCCGCATTGCCGCCCCATAAAACACCGATCTCGGTGACAAGTGCCGATGACCGCCTTGCGATGATCCATCTGGCGATCAGCGACATGGACGGAATAATTGTTTCGGATGTCGAATTACAGCGCAGGGGACCGTCGTATACAATTGATACGATCTATCATTTTAAAAGCACGCAGCCCGATGATGCGCTGATCTTTCTTATTATGGGTATGGATGCCTTTCTCGAGTTCGACACCTGGAAATCTTACCGCGACTTGCTCGAACAGATTTCTGTGATCGTCATGGCCCGACCCAATGATCGGCATCAAGGTGTGCAGCAGGGTTGCAAACACCTCGGGCATTATCTTAAGTCCAACATAGCGGCAGATTATCAGTTTTCAGACGCTCAAGACTGTTTTACATCCCCGGGCATGCAGCCCATCCATTTCTGTGACGTCAACGCGCTGGATATTTCTTCGACCCAAATTCGGCAAGCAGTTAAACAAAAACAAGCCATCGAAAATTGGGTGCCGGCTCGGGTGGCAGAATATATACACCAAAAAGGACTATATACATGAGCAAAGACGCAGCTGCTGCGCTTGATCTGTTCATAGAAGCAATAACGAAAAAGAAAGCACTAAATTTAGTTGTTTTAGATGTCAGAAACCTGACATCCATTGCCGATGCATTTATTATCTGTAGCGGGCAGTCGAACCGCCAGGTTAATGCGATTGCAGACGCTGCGATTGACCATTTAAAAAAGCATAAAATCAAACCGCTGAGTGTCGAAGGCACCAACGAGGGACACTGGGTGTTACTGGATTACGGTGACGTGATCATCCACATATTTTACGCGCCGGTCCGTGAATTTTTTGACCTTGAAGGCCTCTGGGTGGATGCCAAACGGATTGAACCTCCGGCACTGAAAAAGTTGCAAAGCTCAAAACAATAGGACTGAACGCTTATGTCGGGGAGCCTTTGAAACGCTCGTTTAAGTGAGTACGATGCCTGAAACGCTAAAACCCTATTCCATGATCACCGATTTTGTGACCGGTAAAGAAATTCCCAATGTGGGGGCTGAGGAAAATCGGCAGATAGTGGAGAAATTTTTGGTCATCGAAAATGGCTATGCCAAAGAAGATATCGAAGTTGATGTGGACCTTGAAATCAGCATTGCCGGCCAGCCTTACCGCTCGCAAATTGATCTAATCGTTAGTGTCGACGGCGGCGCCGTCCGCCTCATGGCCTTTAAATGTGCGGCGGCTTCCCTGGGGTCACGGGAGAGGGAAATACTGGCAGCTGCCCGGCTGCTGGAAAAAAATCAAATCCCGCTGAGTGTCGTATCTGACGGCCGCACGGCAATCGTACTGGATACGGTTTCCGGCCGCAAACTGGGGGAGGGGCTGGATGCCATACCGTCAAAAGAGGAGGCCATTGAAAAGCTCAGCAAGTGGGTCCTGCTGCCCTTTCCCGAAGAAAAGCGGGAGCGAGAATCTTTGATATTCCGGTCCTACGACAGCATGAATGTCAATGTGGGCCGAAACATAAAATAGGGTTCAAAGCGAAAGATGTGACAAAAAGGAATGAAAATCGTTGCAGATTTATGCCCTGGCGCCGTTGATCAGAATGGGCTCTGATTCAAATTCACGATAGGCTTCGATTAATTTGGTCGCAAACGCGATGTTTTCATCGGAGTCGCCCTGAAAGTTGATACCGCTTTTGAAATTTCCATCCTTGTTCTTGACGGAAAACACAACCCTTCCGATGATTCTGGTCATATTTTCTTCCATATCCACAAATACCAGATAGATATTTTTTTGCTGGATCATCTGGGCCGTTTCCAAAAGGATGCCATTTTGGCTGATGTCCAGGGCGATTCCCATATTCTGATCAACCAGAACACCATCCTTGTCCATACTATCGTAGGCAACGGGGTTGCACACTTTAATTCGGGGAAATTTTCGGCGGTCAAGTTTCTTCATGCTATAAATATCGGTAATCTAACAAAAACCTTAAATTTTTTTTCTAAAATTCTTTTTTTATGTTCACGTTATGTTGGCTCTGTGAACTCAGAATTTGCCTGAAGAATATTCGTAATGATATGAATAATATGATCTGGGATTAAAATATTTGATTTTGTTTGATAGCCCCGCTAAAACGGGACTTCACATCTGTTGCTATGAGCATTAAGCTATTCAAAAGGCGTAAAACAGGCCGAGCGCGGAGCGTAAAATCGTGGCTGGAAGCAACTCCCACCAGCTTAATGCCACATATCAGATAAAATCTACTATCTATATAAAATCATGTGGGAGCGGCATTCTGCCGCGATAGGTGAGCATTTTGAACTGTTTTACAACCCAGCGATCGAGCAGAATATGGATTTTTTATGCCTATTTAGAGGCCGGCGACTTCCTTTTGACAGTGCTTACAAACCTTGGCCCTTTTTTTGATAATTTCAGCGCAAAAAGGGCACTCCCGTGTATAAAATCGTTTGTGTATATTGGAAATGGCGACATCAACCTTTTCTTGCAGGATATTATTGCCAAAATTGACGTTGCGGATAGGCTCGATGGCCTCCAGTTCACCAGTGTCTCCTATCATTTCCGCAGCTTTAATGCGAACACGCATCGGCTCTGTGGTGTCTAGCAGTATTTTGAGAATCTGGGGCCCGTCTTTGCTGACGTAACAGTCGGCAAGAACTGAAAAGCCCCTTTTGGTGGCCTCCTTCAAGGCTTCCTGTTCGGCCAGCACCTGATCGTCTACAACCTGTCCCCGACCGCCCATACTGCTAAAGACCGGCATAATTTCATATGTTTCGGTCCCCGGATAGTTCATGCATCGATAGGATGCATTATGCGCATAATTTTCTTTGACGTGATCCCAGCCTTGCGCATAGCAGTTGCAATGATCATTAAAGCAGATATACAGATAAGGGGTTCCCCAGCCCAGGCCGTCACCCATGTTCACCGGCGGAACTTCCCAGAGGTTCATTTCCTCTCCGCAATGCGGGCAGCTGGGTTTTTCGCGGCTCAAAATACTTTCCAGAACCTGCTCTTTGGTTTCAAACGCCATTTCATACTCTCCGTTTCTGATCGTTTGCTGTTCGCTCTTTCATAAAATATTAACTAAGTTGAGGATAATGTAAGCTGCCTATTTGAATTGTCAACCAGTCCTATTTTGCGATGAAAATTCGGAGCGTAATAGGCATCGTTCATATGAAACGACCTAAGAATTTTTGATTTTTCAGTTGGACATCAGGAATTGAAATTGAACAAGTTGTATTGACAATGTATTACTTTTTATGCTATGCTAGCGCCGAAGTCAGTATATTTTTCTGTGAACGCCAAATCCTGTGGAAGGTGGGGGCCGAAAACCACGGGTCTAAAGCTCAACGTTAATTCGTTGATGAGTCAAAAAGGAATAGATCCTCTGATGAATCGACCCATAAACGATTGCCACAGTTTAGCAAGCCGGGTTGCCAGATTTTCGGTGATTCGGCTATTTTTGTGTGGAGGTATCCCGCAATGAAAAAAGATAAGATTTTTTCCTTACGAATGAACAGCAAAGTGCGCGATGCGCTGCAGCGGGCATCAAACAAGGAGCAGCGCTCTGTGGCCTCATTGCTTCACAAAATCATCATGGACTTTTTAACCCGGGAAGGGTTTCTCAGCGATGTTGATTATGGTGCCGAGCGGCGCCAGTTTGAACGTAAAAAAATTACAGTACCGACAGAAACCACTTTTACTGAAGGCCAAACCAAAAAGGCGGTGCCGGGGGTCGTTTTGGACCTATCGCTGGGGGGCGCCTTGATTACATATCCGAAAAGTTCAGACGTCCGCTTTTCTTCGGTCGGTAAGCTGCCGGATTTTGGTCTTGAGATCCAGGTCCCCGGTGAGACGGATGCGCTCCACTTCGACTGCAATGCCAAACACATGCGGGATACAGGAGATGAGATCCATGTGGGCGCCAGCTTCAGCGATGCGGAAGAAGACCAATTGCAAAAATTGGATGAATATCTTTTCGACAAAAAACCGAAAAGCGAAGACAGCTAAAGATCTGGCTCGACCGGTCCTATTGCCAGGGATTAAAACCTTTTTGCCAGATTTTGAGTGACGGACGTTTGTCTTCTTCCAAGAACATCATTTGATTTTTTTACCTGCCTTGCGTTTGCCGCGACACGGAATGTATTCCGGCCATATCAATGCTATTGAAAATGATTCATTTGTCTAATATGGTATCTGCCAACATGCCGTTAGTCGTGGTTGTCAAAAAACGTTCCGAGATACGAAATTATAAAAAGGCCTAACATCATGAGCAAGTCTACAATTGCCTATTATGCGCAATCGCCTCCGGCCAGCGATTACGGCAAGCTGTTTGAAACCACCGGCTGGAACATATCCTATCAAGCCAGTCCGCGGGAACTTTATCAGGCCATATCCGACAGCTGGTATGTGATGTCGGCTTACGAGAATGACCGTCTGGTCGGCTTTGGGCGCATCATTTCCGACGGCATTTTGTATGCCCTGATCTGTGATCTGATTGTCAATCCCAACTGCCAGGGCCAGGGCATCGGCAGCGCCCTGCTCGCTAAATTGATCGAGCATTGCCGCTCCAAGGGAATTCGGGTTATCTGGTTGTTTGCCGCCCGAGGGAAAAGTCCTTTTTATAAAAAATTTGGTTTTCAGGAGCGCCCAACAGACGCACCGGGCATGCAAATGGCACCAACCGTGGATTAGACGAAAGGAAAGACCCATGCCCTACAATGAAAAGATAGATGCCCGCATCGCAAAGATTGTCAGCCGCTGGAAAAATACGGATGCCAAAAAAATGTTCGGCGGCGTCTGTCATTTGCTAAGCGGGAATATGGTCTGCGGGGTATACAAAGATTATCTTATCTTACGATTAGGGGAAAAGGCATCCAGCGAAGCGCTGAAAAAAGCGCATACCCGGCCGTTTGATATCACCGGCAAACCTATGAAGGGCTGGGTGATGATAGAAGAGGGCGCCTTTAAAAGCGAAGACCAACTCAAATCCTGGCTAAATCAGGCTAAGAATTTTGTCAAAACCCTGCCACCCAAATGAACTTGATTGATGACATTCCGGAGATGGCCCCACTGTTTGAGCGATCCGATTATGTTGATATCAAGGCCGTGGAAGGCCCGACACCGCTGCGCCAGTTTATCGCCGCAATGTTGTCATATTATCCCTGGTGGATTGTGGGGCTCTATCGGTTTCGGACTGTGCTGGTTAAGATCCTGGGGCTGGTCGAGCATGAGGCGCCAGAAGTTTTGCCCAATTTGCGGGCTGAAGATGTGTCCTTTGTGCCGGGTGATGCAGTGACTTTTTTCACCGTGCGGCTTGCTAAAGAAGAACACTATTGGGTCGGCGAAACACCCGAAGATAAGCACCTGAAGGCCTATTTTGGAGTTGTCCTAGAGCACTTAGCAGAAAACCGCCGGCGTTTTCATGTGGCCACGATCGTGCATTACAAACACTGGACCGGACCGGTGTACTTTAACCTGATTCGCCCGTTTCATCATCTGGTGGTCCGTCAGATGATGCGGGCCGGGTTAAGCGCTCAGCCACCATTCCCTATGTCAAAGATTCCAGATGACGGCTGATTGCTCGTTCCAATTTTCCCCTACGAATATCGGATCCTTCAACGATTATTTCATCGCCCACCATCACTGCCGGAGCCACCGGTAGATCAAGCTCAAAATATTCGTCGGTCATATATTCGTCTTTTGGTTTTTCGATCGATTCTATCTCGATATCAAATTTTGCGCCCAACCTGGGCATCATTTTCTTAAAGTGCTTTCGCGGCCTGCCGTTGGGCAGGTTCATAAAAAATCTAACCTTCAACATAATTGCCTCCATTGGGGTTTGTCGTCAGTTGTACGTTGTCCGTCGTTTCCGGAATCTCAGTTACTTTGATACAGCGGTAATAGCCGCTAGTTGCTTTTAATCGCCGCCATGCGTGCAAGAAATTGATCGGCAGGTAAAAAATCTACCAGACGTAAATCATTTCGTTCCTTTCCCTGACGGTCCAGGAATACGACGGTGGGAACCCCTTTCACACGGTATTGGCGTAAAAGGTTTTCATGCAGTGGATTGCCTCTGCGGGTGAGATCAATCTTGATCATGACAAAATCTTTTTTTGCCTGTTTGACGATTTCAGGATCATGAAAAGTGACGCTATCCAGTGCACGGCAGGGGGCGCACCAGTCGGCATAAAAGTCAAGCACCACCGGTTTTTTTAATCGCCGGGCTTCCACCAGCAATGTTTCTGAGTAGGATAGCCAGGCCACACCGGGACCGCGAAGCACCCATGACCCGATTAGAAGCGTAGCGATGATGAGTCCCACGGTTGCAGCCGCGATTCGCATCCACTCGAATCCACGAAACTCGGCGCGGCTGAGATTTATCCACCCCAGGTGCAATGCCGCTGCCAGAGCCACGCTGGCCAGCAAGAAAGTTCTCGCGGTTTCAGGCAATAGCGGCTGAATAAAATAAACGCCCATGCCCACTAAAATCCAGCCGAGCAGCTTTTTAACCCACAGCATCCATTCACCGGAACGAGGAAGTTTGCTCAGCTGTCCGGAAAACAGCGCCAGCAAAAAGAGGGGGAGGCCAAGACCCAGGCTCAACGTAAAAAAGATTAAAAATGCGATCCACAGGTTTCCAATCGTCGCCACCCAGGTTAACAGGCCTAAGATAAATGGACCCATACACGCAGAAGCAACCACGCCCAATGTCAGTCCCATGAAAAGACTGCCTAAATAACCGGTATAGGTCTTTGAAGCCGCCTGCGACAACGCATAGGGAAGACGGATTTCCCAGAGGCCAAAGAGACTGGTGGCAAAAATAACCAGGACTGCCGCCACCGCAGCGAGCACGATCGGATGTTGCAGCAAACTGCCAAACATTCCGCCGGTCAGCGCTGCTACCACGCCAAGCACAGAGTTGGTGATTGCCAGCCCTCCGATATAGCAAGCGCCATGGATGAAGAGCGTTCGCTGGCTTCCAGCGCGCTGGCTGCCGAAATAGGAAACCGTAATCGGAATTAATGGGTAGATGCAGGGCGTCAGGTTCAGGGCGATTCCGCCGGCAAAGATTCCTAAAAGCGTCCAGATCATTGCCCAGCCGTGTAACGGTTTTGACTGTTGGGGGGTCAGCGATGTTTCAGAAAGACCGGCCGCGGAGCTGTCAACCGGCAACCCCCGGGCATGCCATTCCGGATAGCCCATGGGGTCACGAAAGATATATTGATAACCAAGCTTTACGGCCACCCGGGCCGCCGAGTCGCTACGGGCTCACGCCAGCCCTGCTCAGTAAAATACAATGAAACGATTTTTGTCCGAGCCCAGTAATTTTTCGAGGGCACCTTTGTTGCGCCAGCGTGACAGCCAGGTCGGCTCCATCGGAAAATTTACGGCTTTTTTTATATGGCCGGTGCGGTATTCCCACTCCTGGCGCGTATCGACCAGAAGGATAGAATCCGGTTTTACCTTATACTTGCTGGCTAAATCATCGGTGGTTATCAACTGATAACCGCCTTGACTGGCTTCCGCCAGCACATCCTGCCAGGTGGCTGTTTGGGGAGCAACCTCTCGATTGACCTGCCAGAGATAACCAACGGTCAGCAATACAGCTGCCAGCACCAACAAATTTTTTTTCAAACGGCTCATCGCCCGGCTTTCCGTTTGCCCTATTGAATCATCTGTTTAGAGGTTTATTTTTTCACCCGCTGTGTTTTGTTCGCTATGCAAAATGAACTTAGACCTTTTCGTTTCCAATGATCGGAAACCCCAGGGCGCGGAAATCCTGAATACTTTCTTCAAGTCGAACAGCCTTGAATCCACGCGAACGAAGAATTTCCACTGCCATAACCGAAAGAACACAATACGGTCCGCGGCAATAGGCCACGATTTCCTGATGGCGCGGTAAATCCGACAAACGCTGCTGCAACTCTTTGAGCGGAATAGATAGAGCGCCGGCAATATGCCCGGCATTGTATTCTACCGACGGGCGCACATCCAAAACGGTCACTGCATCTTCGCGCACAAGTTTTAGAAGCTTTTTACGGTCTACCGGCATCATTCCTTCTCTGCCATCCAGGAAACGACTTTTGATTTGTTCCACTTCGGCCAGGCGGCTCTCAGCCAGCAACCGCATAGACCGGAAAAACTCGCAAACTTGCTGATCGGCAAGCCGATAAATGACATACAGGCCATCTTTGTCGGCCTCCACCAGCCGGGCAGCTCGCAAAACCTGAAGATGCTGGGAGGCATTAGCGATGGTCAAACCGGACTCGTTGGCCAACACTTCCACTGTTCGAGGTCCCTGGCAAAGGAGGTCAAGGAGTTCCAAACGCCTGGGGCTGGAAACCGCCTTGCCGATGCGAGCAAATTGCTCATAGATGGAATCTTTAAATGCGCGATTTGGATTCTTCATTTTGACACCTTTATAGTATTCAATTGATTTATTGAATATGAGGGACTGTATATTTTTTGTCAACAAAAAAACAGGCAAAGGAGATCAAGCACTTCCCTTGCCTGCTATCTGAGAAATTCGAAGCTGTCGAATTTAGCAAGAATTTTTTATCTGATCCACCACCTGGCGGACGTCAGATAAGCATCACCTGCTGCTGATATTTTTGGTGGTGCACTCACAGTTTCCCATTTTCTTTTGCGCTGCGATTTTTTCAACAATCGTCGAGCGCCCGTGTTCAAGCCAATCCTGCCGGATGTCTTCTGCGGTGTATTCAAAACAGTAACAAATCAGGTCTGCCATCTATGTTTCCCAACTATAATAGAGGATTGGACGAATTCGAAGAACAGCGGCGGCCAAGGCAGCCTCTGCGACTGCCTTCAAACAATATCACCAGCATCCCACACAGAAAATAGAGAATGTCGCGCAACACGGTCACTTCGGATGAGCCGGTATATCCGCTCTGACCAACAGAAAAACAGCCGCAATCAAATTCGCGGCCGCGAATGATGTTGATCGTTAAGGCTGCCACAAAGGCCAGCAGCATTATATTAATGATAATGGCCGCTGAGCGCGGATAAATCCCAATGATCAGGGCTAATCCGGCAACCAGCTCCATAAACGGAATAATGATGGCGATCAGATTGATGAAAACATGTGGGAACAGGTCATAACCGTAAACAATTCTGGCAAACTCCCCCGGTGCCAGGATTTTGTGGAAGCTGGCGTATATGAATGTCAATCCAAGAATCCAGCGGGCCACCAGTTCGATCCAGCTATTATTGATAATGGCCTGTCGCAAGTTAATCAATCGGATATCCCTCCGCCTGCCAGCCTGGAAAACCGTCAATAAAAATCCGCACCTCACTGAACCCGGCCTCCATGAGCAACCGGGCCAGTTGATGGCTGTCTTCGCATGTTCGGCCCGAGCAATAGGTAACGATGGGCTGATCCAGCGGGACCTGTTTCATGAACACTTCAATCCGTTCATCAAATTGGCCCACCGGCAATGATACGGCTCCCGGGATGTGGCCGCTTTCATAATCCTCAGTCGAGCGTGCGTCCACAAAAAGGGTATCATCATCGTAAAATATTTTTGCGGCATCGGTCACCCGGTCGATTTCTGCAATGCGATATTTATCATCATCCATGGCGTCGGCTGTCATAACGCCTTTTGCCGTTTCCCACTGTCCCACCAGGGCAATACCTCTGGGCGACAGGTGGTTAACCGCCAGCGCCAGTATTACCGAAACACCCACCAGAATGATAAGTTCTTTTATCGTTTTGCGATAGATCATTAAGCAGGTCTCCACGCATTTGCCAAGGATTTTATTATAATAAATGGTTTTGAAACGACTTCTAATAGGAATTGGCTTCAAGACAGCGGTAAAAGATGATGACATGGAAGTCAATTCCGAATAAAATTTCCCTTTCTCAGATCGTCCAGGGTCTGCTCAATCTCCGCCTGGGTATTCATCACAAACGGCCCATAGCGAGCGATGGGTTCATTCAAGGGCTTACCTGCGATTAGCAGAAAGCGCGCACCTTGGTCTTCTGCGCGGACCGATACCAGATCCCCGCCACCAAAGACAATCATGCGTGGATGTCCAACCACGGATTCCCGTGAGCTGCCGTTTGCGCCAAAATCGCCGCCACCCTCGAAGACATAGGCGATAGCGGCGTGATTGCTGGCCACCCCCTGTGAATAATAGGTGTTTGGGGGAACGGATACATCCAGATAGATCGGATCGGCGACAATCTCTTTTACCGGACCGCTGGTACCGTCGACTTCACCGGCGATAACCCGGATGATGACGCCACCATCCTGTTGAACTTCCGGTATTTGATCGGATGTAATATTCTGGTAGCGCGGAGCGGTCATTTTGAGTCTGGCCGGAAGGTTGACCCACAGCTGAAAGCCCTTCATTTCACCTTCAATTTGCTGGGGCATTTCTTCGTGCAGAATCCCCCGGCCGGATGTCATCCACTGGACATCGCCGTCAGTTATGCTTCCGGAATTACCGATACTGTCTTTATGCTTTACTTTACCATGTATCATGTATGTGACGGTTTCAATGCCGCGATGTGGATGCATGGGAAACCCCTTGATGTAATCTTCGGGGTTGCTGGATCCAAAATGATCAAACAGCAAAAATGGATCGACATGATCCAGCTCGGCGGTGGCAATGCTTCTGATGAGCCGCACGCCGGCACCTTCGAGCACCGGTCGAGGCTCGATGATCCGGGCCACATTTCGCACTTGATGCTTCATGCGATTTACCTCGATTTGTACGGTGGGAGCGGCTTTAAGCCGCGATCTCCGGATAAGGGAGTATTGGGTCTTTATTCGCGGCTGGAAGCCGCTCCCACGATGTGTTCAGAAAAGCTTGTTTGCAATAAAACTAGGAACCCTTAATTTGCTAGCTTCGTCGCAATTTCGGCTACGTGTTTGCCCTGGAAGCGGGCGCCCTCCAATTCGTTTTCACTGGGCATGCGCGAGCCATCCCCAGCGGCAATCGTCGAGGCGCCGTATGGAGAACCTCCGGTAATCTCATCATCTCGCATCTGGCCCTTAAATGCATACGGCAGGCCCACCACCACGAAACCGTGGTGCAGCAGGGTGACATGAAAGGTCAAAATGGTCGATTCCTGTCCGCCGTGCTGGGTGGCGCTGCAGGTAAAAACACTGCCGACCTTGCCCACCAGTGACCCGTTTGCCCATAGCTGTCCGGTGGCATCTAAAAATTGGCGCATTTGGCCACACATATTGCCAAAGCGGGTCGGGGTGCCGAAGATAACGGCATCCGCCTGTGCCAGCTCGTCCACTGTGCATTCAGGTATGTGCGCAAATGCTTTTTGGGCGTCGACGGCGCCCATTTTCTCCAGTACCTCCGTCGGCAAGGTCTCCGGCACCCGCCGGATGTCGACTTCAGCGCCGGCTACTTGTTTTACGCCTTCAGCAACCGCCTCGGCCATTTGATAGACATGCCCGTAAGTCGAATAAAAAACAACCAGTACTTTCATAGTCTAATCCTCCTATTTGGATTCTATGGTTAATGTTTAATTTTTTTGTTCATTTGCCGGATGGTTTCTGCCCGTTTGGTTTGAGAAAATGTACCCCGTTTGCAATGCCTGCGGCATGTTGCGGAAACATGCCGCCTCCATTTTTTCTCCGAGTCGTAAGCCGGCAATATCGGTTTGCCAGTCAATAAATTGAGGGGCCGGGCAGTTTTTTCATCCAACCCCTGATAATAGCGGAATGAATTATCAGCAGCGAAATCGTGCACTTTTGCACGATGAAGTCGCTGATATTTCATTCCGCGCTCAATTTAAGAAAAACTCCCCGGCCCATCAATAAATTACGACGTTGGTCCAGGCCCAACCAGACAGGGACGGCTTTCACATGCATTGACCTCGACAGTGACATGGGCAAGTTCATCATAATCGGCCAGCAGCTTTTTGTAGTGATCAGGTGTCTTCGGATAATGGGTCACGATGGATACAATGGCCGCCAAATGATGGGTGCCTACCCGCCAAACGTGTAAATCCGACACCCGGTTGTCCGAATCCGATTCGATCAGAGACTTGATTTCAGCGATGGCCTCAGGGTT
>JASFIG010000002.1:0-44462 GCA_050122795.1 Desulfobacterales bacterium | reverse complement strand
GTTGGCTTCTGAAAAAGTAGAGGAGCTGATGTCATTAGCAGATTATAATGATCCTTTACTAAGTACTGATACTCAATCGGACGCATCTGCAAACAATATTTACTGCTTACAGTGGTCGGCTATTGAAGATACACCGATACCGAGTACGAAAACCATAATACTTTCGGTGCGCTGGACAGACGAAGAAACAGGATGCGGAAACTTTGATCAAAAGGAAAATGAGGTAAGCCTTGATTTTATAAGAGCAAATATTTAGCGCCAAAATTTTAAGCGCTCCTGAAACGCTTGAGACCTGGAGCCAAGAAGATTGTTGGAAAATATCGATTAAAACCGTATGGCCAATGGCAAAGGGAGAAAAAACAAATGATTCAAATAAAAGCCACCTTCAATACAGATGATGGATCTGTAATGGTAGCAGCCCTGTTGATTTTAGTGCTGCTTACGATAATTGGTATTTCGGCCACCACTATGAGCAATTCAGAATTAAACATAACCACTAATATGCAATTGCATAAAATGGCTTTTTTCACGGCTGAAAGCGGGTGGCATGTAATGACCGATTGGCTTGATGATCAATATCCGCTTCCGACAGTCGACCTCGGATCCGATAAAAGCGATGGAGAGGATAGCACTGATAACGATGGTGATGGATTGACCGACGAGCTTGATGAATACATCCTTTTTACGACAGCCAAAGCGGGCTCACCCGATATGCTACCGTTTTCTGATAGTAAATCGGATTTTCAATATGGCGCAACGGCTGTTTATTTCGGCGCTGGCATTGCGCCTGGTTGGGATCCCACAATGTTTTTAAGGTACAATTATCAGATAACATCAACCGCCTCTGTACCTGCGCGGATTGAAGCTGCTGTGTCTCAGATTACGGTTACCGCCGGCAAAATCGAAAATATAGGGAGCTAGAATTATGAAACCAACAGAAATTTTATATAAATACATTAACGGTTTTCTGGCCTTATGTTGGCTTAAGACCTTTTATGAAAAAAGCGTACACGTGCTGGCAATTGCATCGCTGACTGCCTTTTGTCTTATGGGCCTGCCGCATGCCGCTCATGCTCAGCTTGAGGCCAAAGCAGGGAGCTTTATCGTAAATTCAGGTACCGGAACCCAGACCATAACCGGTGTCGGCTTTCGACCCAAAGCCTATATCCTTTTCTATACCAAAAACAGCACGCCTGATACGGATTCTAACGGCAGGGGTAGCATCCTTTCTATTGGGATGACCGATGATGTTAGGCAGTTTTGCATGGCATCTGGTTCAGAGGACAGTCAGGGAACGAGCGATGTTGGCCGCCGGGGATTTAGTGACCGGGTGCTGGCGACTCATGAAGCCCATCAAAACCAATTGGTGGAAGGGGAAGCGCGCCATGTCAGCATGGATGCTGACGGTTTTACCATTGATATTATAACTGAATTTATCGAGCCGGCAAATCCGATTGTAAGCTACATCGCTTTGGGCGGTGATGATCTTCTAGTGGATGTGGACACCGTCGATCTGGCCTATACGAAAGACACATCAGTAGATGTCAACTATCCGGGATTTGAGCCCGATGTGGTTATCACATCCTATATTGGACAATTTTTAAATGTGGATGGCGACCCGATCAATGATGACCATAGCTTTTCACTGGGATGGGCGCTCAATCCTGCCCGTCAGGCCAACAACAACCAGTATAGCATGATGGTAGCCAGTCGAGATAATGAGGGTACCGCTATGACATACGCGCGCTTTGATGATACCCGTGCGGGTACCGCGCACTATGACGGTGCTGATGATGCGGGGTATGAAATCGGTAATTTTGATTCAGACGGTTTTAGTGTCACCACGCGCTTGAAAGATGCCCCCAATGAGTATTTCATGGGGTATTTGGCGCTCAAACTGGGAACAGAGCCAAACGTGTACTCGACTGCCAGAACCGCCCGGACGACAACAGGGGACGATGTGGAAAGTAATGCAGGGTTTGAACCCATATTTTTATTGGGTATCGGCAGTGCTGCGGTTACCAGCCCCAATACGAATACCGCCGGTTGTTCAATGACCATTGGATTTTCAGATGGAACCGACACATTTGCGATCATGCAACATGATCAAAACGCGGCCGATTTGACGAATACGCACAATCGGGTGACCAACAGCCAATTTATGTCGGCATATTCAGCCGGAGGCAGCATCGATTGGCGGTCGACGCTGTCCTACTTTGATCCCAGCGGATGGACCATCAACTATGAGGATGCAGCCAGCGCTGCTTACCTGAACGCCTTTTTGGCGTTCGGCCCAGGGGGGCCCACCGAGCTGTCGGTTAACCCCGGCACCATGGACCTCAGTGTGGGAGACATACAAGGTGCTATAATTTACGGTGGCACCAGTCCTTACACGGTGTCTAGTTCAGACCCTTCGGTTGCAACTGTCACGCTGAGCAACGATACATTATCCGTAACAGCGGTGGGTGCCGGGGGCGCAACGATCACGGTTATGGATGATTTTGGCGCCAGTACATATATCGATGTTGTCGTTACCCAGCCGCTTGCGGCTTCTCCGGAGAATGTGAGCTTTTACCCAGGTCAGACGGCCACTGTTGCTATCAGCGGTGGCGCACCCGGCTACTCCGCCGCTTCCGGCAATCCAAGTGTGGCCAGCGTCTCGGTGAGCGGTGACACACTGACCCTATTTGCAGTCGGGGGGGGGACGATCACCGTGACCATCACCGACACAGCCGACAATCACGCGTATGTGAGCGTTACGGTCGGCGACACGATTACACCGGGATTAGGCGATTGTCCGATACCGCCGTTTGCAACCGCCGGCGTGGGGCCCAATGTCCTTCTGGTGTTGGACCATTCCGGGTCGATGGGCCGCGGCGCGACACTGGTGGATAGCAATTGGGAACTTTCCCGGTGGGAAACCGCCAAAACGGTGTTTAAAAATATCATCAATGACAATCCCAATATTCGGTTTGGCTTGATGCGCCTGGATGGCAGCAACTTTATAGAGACCCTTGAGGGTGAGCATTTCAGGCAGGGGGGCAAGTTGCTGCGGCCTTGCGGAACGCCGGGCACCGAATTAATCGACTATATCGACAATTGGGGGGATCTTCTTCAGCCAGGGGATCCGGGTTACCGAGACGGTTATAGCTATCGGAACAGTAACGATCCCCAGACCTGGACGGTTTTGGCAGAAACCCTGGCATCGGCCGGGCGATACTTTGCAACGATAATCGATGGAAACGGGAATCGGGTCGGAAAAGGACCGGCGGGCTTCGGCTATTACAAGGAAGGCGTTGATTATACATATAATTATGACCAAGATGGTGACAGTATCACCGAGCCTTATGCGGCTTCCTTAACCGATGATTTAGGTAATGCAATTAATTCCACCAGCCCCATAACCCAATCCTGTCAAAAAACCTTTATTATTTTCTTAACCGACGGCGAATCAAACTATGATTCTGACTGGAATGTTGTCACCGATGTCATCGGTGACTATGACGGCGACAATGATCCGGAAGATTGCAAAAAGGGAGATACGGATTGCTCTACCAGCGGCCGGGTCGAGTATTTTGACGATGTGGCCAAGTACTTGTATGAAAATGACATGCGCTCGGACCTGCCCGAGCAGCAAAACATCATTACCTATGTGATCGGCTTTGGATTTGACGCAGGCAATGTACCGGCTTTTTTGGAGGATGCCGCCGACAATGGCGGCGGGCAGTTTTTCCTGGCGCAAAATAATATTTCCGAGCTGACCAATGCCATGCAGTCGGCAATTCAGGACATTATGGCCAAGATATCATCGGGAACGGCGGTGACCACCATCACCACATCTTCGAGTACCGACGATTATCTGTTCCGGGCAAAGTTTCTGCCGGGCGCTTCCTGGCGGGGCTACCTGGAGCGATTTACCCTGCCATATGATGATACCGATACTGCGGATTGGGAAGCCGGTGGGCTGCTCAACAACAGGGTTGTATCGAACACCCATGCGGATCGCAAGATCTATACGCCCCTTCTTAGCGAATTCATCAATAAAATAGAGTTCACAGATGACTTTATTGTCAGCAATCCCATGTCGCTCAAATGGGGAGTCGAGCTGGCAGAGGCGAATGATATAATCAATTATATCCGTGGCGACACCACTCATGACGGAGGCAAATACAGGGATCGTAACAACTGGCTGTTGGGTGATATCGTCTATTCCACACCGGTGACAGTGGGTGCGCCCAAGGGCTGGTATTTTGATCATCCGTATAAGTCCGAACCGCCGGAATTCGCTAGTTACCCGGCCTTCAAGTCCGCTCACAGCAACCGCAAAACCATGATCTATGTGGGGGCTAACGACGGCATGCTGCATGCCTTTGATTCAGATACCGGGCAGGAGGAATGGGCCTTTATTCCCTATAACCTTCACGCCAAACTCAAAGCGCTTACCGTGGAAGATTGCCATAAATATTATGTGGACCTTACCGTCAATGTAAAAGACGTCTGGGATGGCAGCAAATGGCTTACGATGTTGATCGGCGGTAACCGCTTTGGCGGCGAGGAATACTTTGCGTTGGATGTAACCAATCCGTCCCATAGTGATTTTGAGGTGCTGTGGGATGCTATCCCGTTTCCAGGAATGTTATCTTCCAATGTGCCCGCAGTGGGTAAGGTCAAAGCCCACGGGGGCTCAATTGATCATTGGGTGGCAATCATCACCAGCGGGTACCATGATTCTGACCAAAAAGGGCGAATAGGGGCTTTTGATATCTCCGACGGCAGTCCACTCGGAATTTGGGTTGACAATAAACTTGAGGATGAAACCCAGGCTAAATCTATAGGCAGCCCTTATTACAGCATGACGCCTCCGACCGCATTCGACTCTGACCTGGACGGCTATCTGGACTTAATTTATGCCGGTGATACTGAGGGTTCCCTGTGGAAGTTTTTCTATGACTATCAGGCTGATACATGGAAGAAATTTATGCTCTTTAGCACCGGTGGTCAACCCATCACCGCTGCACCGGCAGTTGCTTTTGATGCTGACGGCAATCTGCGGATTTATTTTGGAACCGGCGCTTACCTCGAGGAGAGTGACAAAGACAATAATACCCGTAATGCCTTCTACTGCCTGGTGGACAAAAAGCAAGCCGATGGGCATTATACGGGTACCTATTCTTTAACAGGTAAGCTGCAAGATTTAACAGCCATTATCACCAAGTATCAGTTTGAAAATGATCTGGATGTCAGCTCCCAAACCACAGCAACCGATATGGGATGGTATATCCAGCTGGACATACCGGCAGCTCATCCGGCCGAACGGGTGCTGGGCAAAGCCCTGGTTGTCTCGGGAGTGGTTTTCTTTACCTCCTTTGTGCCCAATCAAGATGTTTGCGGCTACGGTGGCGATTCCAGATTATATGCCATCGATTATGTGTATGGCGTCATAGACGATTTGGTCCTGGATGAAATGGCCGCTACCGACAGACATATCGATATCGGTACGGGGATTCCTTCAGAACCGGTCTTTTATTTCGACCCGAAGAAGAAAAAGGCCAGTGTTCTGGTTCAAAAGAGCAATTCTGAGATCATCAACAGGGATCCCAATCTAAATGAAAGACCAATGCTTATTAATTCTTGGAGAGCAAGATAATCCAGGATGAATCGTAAGTTAAACCCGCAATCTCTATCTGATAATTCTGAGATTGCGGGTTTTTATTCTATTCTGTGCTTTCCTAAATGATTTTTTCAATCTGTCAACCCATCTACCAAAGATGTCGTCTGTTGGAAAATTCGATTATTTCTATCTGCCTTAACTAATATGCAGCCTTCAAAAACGGCATTACCAATATGTTTTTGAAAAATCGCTTTTCATTTTAGGTTTTGCTTTTTTTGCAGATAACATAATGACAAATACAAACCTTTTTGAGCCTCTGTTTATGGTGGAATTCGTGCCTGATGTTAAAATTCAGGGGCTTTGATTTTCTGTTAGGTATTCAGATCTAACATTCAAATTGGGAACATGAGAGATGCGCGCTTGATTGAGAGAAAATTCGTTAGATAAAAACGAGAAGCTATTTTCTTTCTTCTATGACCGGATCGCTGTCAACTGCCATCTGATCTTCGGTTGCAGATGGATGAGGCGCTAATTCAGCACCCTTGAATCTGGCCATCACGACATTTTTAAGATCGCGCACAATCAGATAAAGCGCCGGCACATACAGCAAGGTCAGGAAGGTGGCCGCCAGCAGGCCGAAACAGATGCTGATGGCCATGGGGATTAAAAACTGGGCCTGAAAACTGCGTTCCAGTAAGATCGGCAACAGCCCGGCAATGGTGGTGATGGACGTCAACAAAACCGGTCTGAACCGGGCCTTGCCGGATTGCACCACTGCCGTTTCGACATCGACGCCGCTGCTCACTGCCCGGTTGATAAAATCAATTAAGATCAGGGAGTCGTTCACCACAATTCCGGAAAGCGCCACAATGCCAAAAAGACTGACGATCGTAAATTCCTTGCCCATGACCAGATGACCGAAGATGGCCCCGATCAGGCCGAAGGGAATTGCCGTCATAATGATGACCGGCTGGATATAGGATCTAAACTGGCTGGCCAGCAACAAAAAAATACCCATCATGGCCAGCAGATATCCGGACTGCATGCTGTCAATTGACTCGCCCGTGCGTTTGGCCTGCCCTTCCAGATCATAGTTAACACCCGGATAGCGCTCCACCAGCTGAGGCAAGAAGTTGGCTTTCAGGTCGGCCACAATCTGGCTGGCGTTGGCCGTGTTTTCATCAATATCGGATACCACCGTTACGGTCCTTTTACGATCCACCCGATGGATGATCGAGTAGGCCCGGCCGTGGGTGATATCAGCCACCTCTTCGATGGGAATTTCGCGGCCGTCTTCGGTCCGGATCCGCATTTCGTCAAACCCGGAAAGGCTGCTGCGCTGCTGGTCCGCATAGCGGACCATCACCTTGACATCATCCCGGCCACGCTGAATACGCAGAACCTCTTCTCCGTAGAAGGCCTGTCGTACCTGTCGTGCAAGCCCGCGCATGGTCACCCCGATAGAACGCGCACCGGGTTTAACCCGCAGCTTTTTCTCCTGCTTGCCGGGTTTAAAATCGTCGGAAATATCATAGGTTCCGGGGTAGGTTTCGATCTCTTTTTTAAGCTCATCGGCGGCCAGGCTAAGCTGGTCAAAATCTTTTCCGCTTAATTGAATTTCGATCGCATTCCCGGCCGGCCCCCCTTCCAGCGTGAGAAACCCCAGCCGGTCGACACCGGGCAATTCGCCGACCAGACTGCGCCAGCGGTTCAAAATGTCATTTGTGGACACGCCCGGGCGCTGCCCGGAGGATACCAATTCCACCCAGACCTCCCCGACATGGCTGCCGATTTCCGGAGGTTTCCAGTCACGCCGCGGGATCAACCCCACCAGGGCAAAAGTGTTTTGAACCAGATCACCGTTTTTTTCCGAAAACTCGGGGAATGCGGTATTCAAATCAAACGCTTTGTTCTCAAAATGCTGAATGGTTTTTTCAGTGAAGCTGATCGGAGTGCCCAGCGGATAGTTGATTTCGGCGATCAGCCAGTCACTTTCGCCTTTGGGAAAAAATACAAAGGGCACATAGCCGCCGGCCACGATACCCAGGCTGATGATGAGCACACCAATGCCGATGGAAAAGGTAAAGTAACGGTTCTTGACCACGTAGTTTATGGCCGGCGTATAGATCCGATGAATCGTGTATTGCAGAAGTCCCTCAACGCGTTTGCGCAAACGCTCAAGCCACGAATTGTCTTTAACCTTTTTTTTCTCGGATCGCGATAATGCATGGTGCAGGTGCGCGGGAAGGATGATCAGCGCTTCACCCAGGGATACAATTAAAATGATAATCACCGCCATGGGCATCACTGCAATGAATTTACCCATGATACCCGCAATAAACATCAACGGCAAAAAGGCGACAACCGTGGTTGAGACTGCCATAACCACCGGACCGCCGACCTCCTTGAGGCCGTCGACCACAGCCGCTGAAGGTGATTTGCCCCGATTATAGTGCGTGTAGATATTTTCCCCCACAATAATGGCATCGTCCACCAGGATACCCAGAGTCATAATGAAGGCAAACAGCGAAATCATGTTAACGGTTTGACCGAAGGCGTTGAGCACCAAAAAAGCTGCCATAAACGAAATAGGAATACCAATGGCCACCCAGAAAGCCAGTCGAAAGTTTAAAAACAGGGCCAGAGCAATAAACACCAGCGTAATACCCTGCACTCCGTTGCGCAGCATCAAATCGATGCGATCGCGCACCAGAATCGACAGGTCGCCCCAGATGGCCAGGTCTATGTTTGAGTTCATCCTGTAGTCGTGGACGGCAACGTAATTTCGCGCGATGTCGGCAATTTCAACGATATCCTGCTCGCTGGTGCGGCTGATCCGCACCACAGCGGCCGGCTTGCCGTTAAAGCGCGCTTTGATGTCGACGTCCGCAAATCCGTCAATTACAGCAGCCACCTGCCCAAGCTGTACCACGGTTCCGTCGGCCAACGTAATCAATGGAATGGCTTCAAATTCCTTGCCGACATAAAGCTGCCCCTTGGATCTGACCAGAATCTCCCCCTGGTCGGTCTTGATTCTTCCGCCCGGCAGGTCGATACTGCCGGCCCGCACGGCGCTGACCACCTGGTCAAAGGTAAGCCCGTAACGGCGCAGGTTGTCTTCAGACACTTCAACCGCAATTTCATAATCCCGCACGCCCACCAGCTCGATTTGGGTAATGACTTCGGGTTGCTTGAATTTAAAAGAGGACAAAAAACCCCGTTCGGTTTGTGTTTCTATCTGCGATACAATGCGCGCATCCAGCAGGTCATCACGAATTTTTTCAGCTGCCTGCCGCAGGTGTCTTTCAGACACATCGCCATAAGCGGCAATGTAAATGGTGGGGTCGCGCTCGATGATCTCAAGCACCAGCGGCTCCTCGGCTTCGGTGGGGAAGGTATCGATCCGATCCACTTCCGCTTTAATCTCATCCAGCACTTTCGCAACATCCGTGCCGGACTCGAGCTCCACCAAGATTTCACCGTTGCCTTCGCGGGCGGTGGATATCATGCGATCAATTCCCTCGATGCCTTCGATCTGCTCTTCAACTTTGATGCAGATCCCCTCTTCCACCTCTTCCGGACTCGATCCCGGGTAGTCCACGCTGACCACAATCATATCCAACGCAAACTGCGGAAAGATCTCCCGGCGCATCTTCAATACCGTCAACAGCCCGGCCACGATGATGAAGACCATGACCAGGTTAACGGTCACGTGATTTTTTATCGACCACTCACCCAGTTTTTTCATTTTTTTTTAGAGGTCAGAGGTCAGAAGTCAGAGGACAGATATCAGAAATCAAGGATCGAAAGTCAGAAGGCAGTCCTTCGCTTTCCAATTCTTGTTTCTGTAGCTGTCTTCTGCCATCTGTCCTCTGTGCTACAGTGACTCCCAACGATTCATTAAACTGTATAACATTGCATTGACTTCATCATATTTTTTATCCAGGCCGTCACGTTCGTCTTGATCGATATAGCCGCAACCAAGCGCAAAATCTAACCAGCCCCTGGTTTCTTCAGATGAACCCATTGCATCATTTAAATGCCTTATAAATAAATTTTCATATCTTCTTTTTGCATATCCTTCTCGAATGTTTACTGGCACAGATCGAGATGATCTTCTAATTTGATCCGTTAACGAATATTTTTCTTCCTTCGGAAATTTTTTGGTAAGTTCAAATACTTTCATTGCCAGCTCAAATGCGAGCCGGTAAACTTCGAGATCCTTTACGCTCTGAATGCTCATCTATCCTCTGTCTTTTGCCCTCTGACCCCTATCCGTTCTCTATTCTCTGACCTCTGTCCCCTGTCCTCTGACCCCTGTCCTCTGTCCTCTGACCTCTGTTACTTAATACGAACCAGCATACCATCTGTGACGTCCGACAGCGGTGTTTTGATAATGCGCTCGCCGTCCGAGAGACCCTGGCTGACGATGACTGAATCCTTGTACGCGCGCAATATATCAACGGACTTAATTTTGAGACGGTCCCCCTCAACTGTATAAACCCGATCTCCCGGGTAAACGAGGTGGCGCGGGAGGACGAAGGCCTGGCTCACCGCTTTGCCTTTAATCCTGGCAGTTACAAACATACCCGGCCGCAGGCGCAAAGCATTGCTGTTTTCGCCGGAGTCTGATAATGCGTCAACTTCGATGATCACCGGCAGCGTGCGCGTTTTGTCATCCATCTCCGCTTTGACCCGCGTCACCTGCCCGTTCCAGAGGATCTGCGCACCTTGATTTTCGAAGATAACATCTGCCTCGATGCGGGCTCCCCCGTTCATATCCGCCGGCAGCCACTTAAAATCCTTGACCGGAATTCGCACCTCGATTTCCAATTCGCCGGTACTGTAGATTCGGCCCATGCTCTGCCCGATGGTGACGTGCTGTCCGACTTCAATCGTCTTTGCCAGAACCCAACCGTCAAAAGGCGCGATAATAGCGGATCTTTCAAGATCCAGCTTAGCCGTTTCAAACATCACTTTGGCCATATCCCGCTGGGCCAGGAGCTGCTCTTTTTGGGGCCCCGTCAGGGCCAGCTGGTTTTCGAGCGCCTGCAAGCGCTCCTGGCTTGCCAGATATTGCTGCTCGGTTTTATCCAGGGTGGACTGGGCGATCACTTTTCGATCGATCAATTTTTTCAATCTGAAATATTCATTTTTAGCAAGCGCAACGTCAGATTGGGCAATCTTGATGCGCGCCTGCAGGTTTAAGACCTCCTGCTCAAGACGTTTGATCTCCGCCTGGGCCTGTTTGATTTGGACTTTGGTCCGTTGCACGTCCAGTTCGTAAGTGCGTGGATCAATCTGGATCAGCCGGGTTCCACGGGTAATAAAATTTCCCTCTTCAAAGGTCGGGTCCGTGGCAACAATCTGGCCCCGGACCTCGGCCACCAGTAGCAATTCCTCGCGCGGTTTAACCGTGCCGTAAGCCTCAATGACCATCTGAACTTTTTCGGCCCGGGCGGCAAATACTTCAACCAACCGACCCTTGTCTTCCACCACGCGGCGTTCGGCTTTGGGCCGCAGGATGACCAGTACGGTGGCAATGAGAATAGCAGCCAGGATAACCGCAAACACCCGTATTGTCTTATAAGTGGCCCCTTTTTTCATAGCTCCACTCGTTTGCTGAATAGATTGACGGATAGTTAGATGCGCACAAAAGATAGCATAAAACTGATGAAAAAAATAGCCGTCCGGCGGCACCCCTCATGCAGACGGCTATACAAATACGCTTCAAATGGAAGCAGTGATCATTTACCTTCTTGGATCTTTTCAGTCAGCACCGGCACGAAATCAAGAAGGTCATCGACAACCCCGACATCTGCGACCTGAAAAATGGGCGCTTTGGGGTTTTTATTCACGGCAACAATATAGGGATTGCCTTTAATTCCGCCGAGGTGCTGAAAAGAGCCACTGATACCCAGCGCAAGGTAAACTTTTGGCTTGACCGTCTGCCCCGAAGTCCCGACCTGACGCGGCTTTTCAAGCCATTTGGCATCAACGATCGGTCGCGAACAGGATACGACACCACCCACAGCCTCGGCCAGTTCTTCAGCAATTTCAATATTATCCTGATCTTCGATGCCGCGGCCGATTGAAACCAGAATGTCTTCTTTGGTAATGTCCACGTCTCCGGCCTCGGCCTCTACAACTTCCAAAAACCGTCGGCTAACGGATAGATCGCCGATTTCCGATGATTTATCAATCACCTGACCGCCGGCTGATTTGCTTTCATCCGGTTGAAATACCCCCGGACGAACATTGATAACGGCACCGGCGGAAATATCTGCTGTCAAATGGGTGCTGACCTGACCGCTGTACTCCTGACGAATTACGTTAAGGGAGTCCCCATCCAGCCCCTCAAAACCGGCAGCATCGGACACAAACACTGAATCCAGTTTGACCGAAAGGCCCGGTGATAGGTCCATTCCAAAGGTATCATGCGGCACGAGCACAACTGCGTCTGCCGGCAATACGGCCACCAGCAGTTTTCGAATGGCTTCGGCATTTGGATAAGCCAGCGCTTCGTTGTCGAATTTCCACACCTCCGCAAAAGAGGCAGACAGTTCATTGCAGACCGCATCCAGTTCAGCACCGGCACCGGTCACAATGGCAGTGGGTGGCGCATCCGGAAAAATATTTCGAGCGGCTGAAACGAGTTCCAGAGCCGTATCATCGGCAACACCATTTTTATGTACGATATATGCGAAAACCTGTGCGGCCATTATTTTATTCCTCCTTTGGCTTTTAATAGGTCAATCAACTTTTCGGCAATCTCCTCACTGCTGCCCTCGAGAATTTCGGCGCCTTCGCCAAGCTCCGGAACGAAATAATCGACCCGTTTGACCGCAGCGCCGGATTCACCCACGCTGGAAGCGTCAATGCTCAGATCGGAGGCCCCCCAGACAGGGATGTCCACCGAGGCGACTTTGCGGATACCGCGAATCCCTACATATCGCGGCTCGTTTATACCGGTCTGGATGGACAACACGCAGGGCAGCGCAATTTCGCTCATTTCCTGATTGCCGCCTTCAATTTCCCGGCCGACCTTAAGCTGGCTGTCGTTGACAACTTCGATAAAATTGACAACCGAAGCATAGGGAACGTCCAGCATGGCCGCCAGCATGCCGCCAATCTGACCGGCGCCGTCATCTGCCTGCGCGCCGGTTAGGATCAGGTCGTATTTGCCCTTTTCGACAACCGACATCAGAATCGCGGCAATACCTTTTCCGTCCGACTTCTCAAAGACATCATCGGATACCAGAATCCCGTTGTTGGCGCCCATGGCCATCTCTCTTCTGACGACTTCTTCGGCATCCTCGTCCCCCAGGGAAACGACCGTCACGGCGCCACCGACTTTGTCGACGATTTGAATAGCTTCTTCGACCGCATAATTGTCCCACTCGTTGACCGAGTAGACCAGATCATCGCGCTCGATGTCTGAACCGTCCCGGTTGACTTCGATTTCATTTTCCGCAGTGTCCGGAACCCTTTTGACACAAACCAAAATTTCCATACTATTCCTCCGGAATGTCGTTATTCGTTATTGGTTATTGGTTATTCACTAACAGAGGACAGATACCAGAGTTCAGAAGACAGATAAATATTCGCCTCAATTTGCCTTCTCGCTTTATTCTGACATCTGTTCTCTGTCCTCTGAATTCTGACTTCTGTCATCTGGCCTCTGAACTCTGTCATCTGTAACGAGATGCTGAGCAATCAGTTCCGTAAGGTCCAGTGCTTCCATCTGGCCTTCCAGGCCGCTGACCTTGATGGCATCTTCTATGTTCAGCAGGCAAAACGGACAGGCGGTCACAATAACGTTGGCGCCTGATTTTTGAGCCATTTGAACCCGCAGCACGCCCATGCGCTGTTCTTCCTCAGGCTCATAAAAGAGCATCAGCCCGCCGCCGCCACAGCAAAAGGACCGATCCCGGCAGTTGCCGGTCATCTCAATTCGTTTGATTCCGGGTATCGAATCGATAGCATTTCGTGGATCATCATAGACATTATTGTGGCGGCCCAGATAGCAGGCATCATGGTAGACATAGACCCTGGAGGGATCTTCGGCCGCTCTGAGCTGAATCTTGCCGGATTGAACCTGACGCACAACCGTCTGGCTGATATGTTCCACCGGCGGCAGCTCGCTGTAGTCCTTTTTCAGGGCATTGAAGGCGTGCGGATCGGCGGTCACAATGCGTTGCGCGCCCGAATTCAGGATGGCCTCCGTATTTTGATCCCGCAGGTCCTGGTACAGCATCTCTTCGCCGAAGCGCCTGGCTTCGTGGCCGCTGTCTTTTTCAGCTTTGCCGAGAATGCCGAAATCAATTTCGGCTGCATTTAGAATTTGTGCAGTGCAACGTGCAATCTCCTGCATGCGGTCGTCAAAGGACGTAATACTGTCTACAAAGTAAAGAGTTTCGGCCTCAGCACCCTTTTCAAGAATTTTGACACCGTTTTCTTCGGCAAGTGCCTTGGTCCAATCCGCGCGCTTTCTTTCCATCTTTCCCCAAGGATTACCGCGTTTTTCAAGAGCGCCCAATGGCTTTTGCAGGGACTGGGGTACCAAGCCGTCATCGACCATACCGCGACGTAAATCCACTATCTTGTCGATATATTCAATCCCGAGGGGACATTCCTGTTCGCAGGCCCCGCAGGTGGTGCATGACCAGATTTCATCATCGTCGTAAGTACCACCGATCAATGGTTTGGCCCCTGCGCCGTTGCCGCTGATCAGCGGATAATGCTTGAAGGCATAATCGCGCCCTTTTATGGAAATGAAACGCGGCGAGAGCGGGCGCCCGACGGCATTGGCCGGGCAGCGATCCGAGCAACGACCGCAATCGGCACAGGAATAAAAATCAAGCATGTGTTTCCAGGTAAAATCTTCAAAGACCTTGACGCCAAATGAGTCAAGGTCATCCAGCTGCTCATCGGAGATCCCGTGCCGCACCGGCTTGACAGTGCCCTTTTCAACCCGCATGAAAAACACGTTGAAAATAGAGGTGATCACATGAAAATGCTTGCCCAGGGGCAAAAAGCACAGGAAAAAGAAAAAGGTCAGATCATGAATAAAATAGGTGATCAGATGCGTATTTTGCAGTGCCGTTTGAGAAGCGCCGCTGAGCATATGGCTGAAAAACCAGGCCAGGCTCAGGGATGCAGGCCATTCGGCATGCAACCCCTTCTGGGTCTCGGCAGCCACCAGGCTGGCTTCGAACAGGCTTTCGGTGAGTATCAGCGTTGAGATCAAACCCAGAACAAAAATGGCCTCTGCGGTGTGATCTTTTCCGTAACGGGGTGGCACGGCATACCGTGAGGGCTTAAAAATGCCCCTGCGCACGGCAGCGATCACACAGGCGATCAAAACCCAGGTGGCAGCATAATCTTTTACGACATTATAGAACTGGCCAAAATTCCCGCTGAATCCGGGTAAAACAAAATTTTCCGAAAAACCCAGTATGACCAGCTGGGTAGAACGGGCGCCCAAGATAATAAAACCGGCAAAAATAAAAATATGGATAATTCCGGCCAGCAAATAGCGAGGCTGACGCCACTGGGCCAGCCAGATTTTAAGCGTCAGGCCGATCCGTTGCCCGATGCAACCAAAGCGCTCATCGGGTGCCGCTTTTATCAGCGGCTGGACCCGGCGATACATGATGTAGACAAAAATGGCAACACCGACAAGCGGGATGAGGATCGAAAAAACGATCGTCGGAATGCCGGCAACGGTTGCAGCAGCCGGCGAAATCAAGGCAGATTCCATTATTTTGGTTTTCCCTCTTTTTGTATCTGAAGCAATCTCAGCAGCTTATCCGCAACAGGGGTGATTGCGGCATTTAAACCAAAGGAGCATGCATATCAAAAATTTCAGCTTCGGGCAATAGCCCTCAGCAGGTTCATAGGTTCAGCGTTCAAGGGTTCAAGCTTTCAAGGTTTCAATGCTAAGGCCGCTGGCTACTCGCTTTTGGCTTCTGGCTAAGAGCCAATGACCACTTGATGAACTGCCAGCTGCCAGCAACCAGAGACCAGCAGCCACAGACTGAACCCAGAACCTTTGAACCTCTGAACCCGGAACCCAGAACCCGTTACTATTTACCCCCGAAAGCATCTTCGGAGATATCAACAGCGGCGGTGTCGGCTGCGAGGATTACCTTCATTTTGCCGGTGCTCACCGGCAAAATGGAGTGCACAAAAAACTCGGCACTTTTAACCTGTCCCTCGTAAAAGGCGACATCCTTTTTGCGGGCACCGTTTTCCAGCTTTTGCGCCGCCAGGGTGGCCCGCCATAACAGCAGCCAGGCAAAAACGACATCGCCGCAGACTTCCATAAAGGAATAAGCGTGCGCAAAGGCGCTCATGCGAGTTTCCAGGGACAGCGCTGCCTGGCCAATGTGCAACATTACTTCTCCCAGCTTGTTGACAGCAGCCTCGACTTCGGCGGCTGCGCCTTCGAGTTTTGAAATGGCTTTTGCAGCAGCCAGGGTCTGCTGGATCTCACCCAGCAGATCCATCACCGGCTTGCCTTCGTTAAGACCCAGTTTACGGGCCAGAAGATCCATGGATTGAATGCCATTGGTGCCTTCATAAATCTGGGTGATCCGGCAGTCCCGTAAAAGCTGCTCCACGGGATATTCTTTGATATAGCCGTAGCCGCCGTAAACCTGAACCCCTAAGCTACACACCTCAAAGGCTTTGTCGGTAACATATCCCTTGGCGATAGGAATGAGCAGGTCAATCAGCCCCTGGTATCTGGCTTTATCGGCTTCTTTGGCGCTCAGACGCGATTTGTCCTCGCAGTTTCCGATAAAATACAGCAGGCTGCGCATGCCTTCGACATAGGACTTCATGGTCAACAGCATGCGCCGGATATCAGGGTGTTCGATGATGGGCACCGATGGGGCATCGTCTTCTTGAGCTTTTAAAAGATGGCGACCCTGTACCCGCTCGCGGGCATAATTGACGGCGTACATGTAAGCCGAGCTGGCACAGGCCAGGCCCTGGAGCCCTACCAGCAGCCGGGCTTCATTCATCATCTGGAACATGGCCCGCATGCCTTTGTTTTCCTCACCCAGCAGGGTTCCCCGGCAATCGCCTTTGCTGCCCAGGGATAAGGAGGCGGTGGAATTACCGTGAATGCCCATTTTTTCCTCAACACCGGTGCAGATCACATCATTGAACTCGCCCAGGCTGCCATCGTCATTTACCCGGATCTTGGGGACCAGAAACAGAGAAATCCCCTTGGTGCCTTCCGGCGCGCCTTCAATACGGGCCAGCACCGGGTGAATGATGTTCTCCGCCAGATCATGTTCACCAGAAGAAATAAAAATTTTGTTGCCGGTTATCGAATAGGTGCCGTCCTCATTTTTAACAGCCGTAGTGGTCAGCGCACCGACATCGGACCCCGCCTCGGGTTCGGTCAACAGCATTGTGCCGGTCCATTCACCGGTGAACATCTTTTTCAAATAGAGTTTTTTTTGTTGATCGGTGCCGAATGTTTGAATCAGTCTTCCGGCCCCGTGAGTCAGACCGGGATACATCATAAAGGCAAAATTGCCACCGATAAAAAGGTCATTAACTGCCAGAGACAGGCTCACCGGCATGCCCTGCCCGCCCCATTTCGGATCATCGGAAAGGGCAACCCATTCACCTTCTTTAAACAGCTCCCAGGCCCTATGAAAAGATTCCGGAACAGTCACCCGACCGTTATCAAAGCGAGCGCCTTCTCGGTCACCTTCGAAATTGATCGGTAAAAGCTCCTTGACTGCCAGATTACGGGCTTCGGATACGATCAAATCAATGGTTTTTTTATTAAATTCTGCATAGCGCTCATGCTCGCTCAGGGTTTCCACCTGGAGCTGTTCATGCAAAACAAAATCAATATCCCGACGATCTGCTATGGTTTGTGCCATTTTCTATCTCCTTGTTTAAAATTCATTCACGGATGTTTGACAGGATCCGATGCGATCTATGCGCCGACGCCATCCCTTTGTTCGATTCCTTTGATAAACAGTTCGACCAGCGGATCGGCCATGGAAACCAGATCATAGTCTTCTTCGGCATGCAGCCAGGTATTGATGACTTCATCCACCGCCCCGATGATAAAGCGCTTGACCAGACCGAGATACAGATCTTTGCGAATTGCCCCTTCCTGCTGGCCCTGTTCAATTATTTCAGATATCAGATCCCGATACATTTTAGACATTTCTCGAATTTGTGCTTCGGCCAGACGGCTGTTCTGATGGGTTTCAACCTGGTAGACCACCGCCCCATCTCTGTCGCGCTGAAACTCGGCCAAATGGCGGCGCACTAGTTTCCGGAGTTTATCGGTGCTGGTCTCGGCCCCATCGACGGCCTCCCGGAAGGATGCAAAGACTTGTTTGGTCCGAAAGCGAAAGAATTGGACCAGGATATCGTCCTTGTTCTTAAAATATAAGTAAATGGTGCCGTCGGCCACACCGGCTTCTTTGGCAATCTGAGCAACTGTTGACTGGTGAAATCCCTGCCTGGCGAAAACCTTGACTGCCGCTTCAAGAATCTGATGATATTTATTATTTTTTTCAACCCGATTGGTTACTGCTCTCACCGTGCGATCCTTTCAAAAGCAAAAAAAATGAATGAACACTCATTCATTTTTATCAGAGTACGAGGCCGGCTGTCAAGCCTAAATTGAAAAAATATAATATCATATTTTTGTATTAATTACAGAATTATAAGAAATTTACTCGGAAAATAATCAGATGGGAAATCGTGATCTACACGCAGAATTGTGAAATGAAGGAGCATTCAATGTTTCTGGATGTGAACAAATTTTCCAAGCGCCTTGAAGCGCAACACGAACGCCTGATAAGTGCTGAAATGGGGGACATCCTCACATAATCCAATAGCCCGGTCAGGACGAGGCCGTATCGGAGATATGATTTCTGTTGAATTACCGTCGGATATCCCCTCATTCCTTAATAATTGAAGCGGTTTACGAATATGTCGGCTTAGCCCTCAGCCTTTTTTTCAAGCTCATCCAGTTTTTCAGGCTCGGAAACAGCAATGTCAACCAGGGCCCTGGGGATGGAGCTCTGCTCGCACATAACTCTGATTTCTTTTTCCTGATCGCTGAATTCCATGATTTCGCGAATGGCCTCTATGTGATCGAGCATCTCTTCGGGCGGGATGTCTTCCAGAGCAGGACCTTCAGCCTCGGCCTTTTTGCGTGCTGCGGCTTCTGCTTCCAGTCTTTGCTTTTCCTTTAGCTCCTCCTCCATTGCCTTTTTGACGGCATCAATCGCAGCCTGATCAACCTGGGCCATCTCGATGATCAATTCTTCGGAGACGTCATTGTCAAAAAGGTGCTTGACCTTTTCATCATTGGACTTGCCCTCTACCGCCTTGAGCAATTTTGCGACCCTGGACCGCTCGGCGCGCTCCTTTTCGATCTCGGCGTTTACCTGTTGCAGCTTCTCCTCGGTAATCTCCAACGCGCTGGTGATTGCGTCGGGCGCCACTTCCTCTTCTATGAGCATTCGGATGCCGTCATCGCCGGCCATGTTTTTGGCCTTGGCCACCAGCAGATCGAGTTTGGTCTGCTCTACGATCTTGATAACATCCGCCCTTCGCTCTGATTTTTTTAGATCCGGCCATGTCTGTCCGATGTCACCGATGAGCTTATCTGAAGCCAGATATGGATCCGCCACGTCCTCCAGTGTCAGCGCCTCTATGGCTGTGTTCAGATCCTGCATAAAGGGCCGGCCGACTGCGCTGGCTGCATTCATGGCCCATCGCAATTTAAGCATGTTGCCCCCATGATGCGAAATATTGTAACCGGCATTGTCCAATTCGCCCGCAAGCCGTTGAATCGATGCTTCCAGGTTTTCCCCGGAGAGGTCCGGCGAATCAAGCCCGAGAATATTCTCTTCGATTGACAACCACAGGGGCTTTTTTTTCTTTTTGTCGCTTGTCGTCATTCTCAAATCTCCTTTTTGAAAAATTTATCGATGATAAAAGTGCGGATCGAATCCATCCATAACCGTATATTTGATTTCATCCGGGAAAAAAAGTGAATCGGAACTTTAAACCAGGCAAAAAACTATAAAGAAGCACTCGACATGAGTCAAGCAAAAAGAAACCGCCTCTTGTATGGATCGTTCAGTCGACCGGCAATCATGGCCGCCTTGGCCCTTGAAACGAATGACTTCAATTTTACAGATTGAGTGTCTTATTTTCCGCATGAATCGCTTTGCAGGCTTAAATCAGGAAGGGGGGTCGGAATGGGAATTAAAAACCCTGCCTTGTGTCATAAAGACAGGGTTTTCACATAGCTATTCGAATATCGGTCTTAATTGCCGTTGGGCCGGGGATATAGGCCGGCGCCTTCAACGATCTCGGGTACCTTTTCCTCCCACTCGATGGCCATGACGTGGAAGCCGGCAACACCTTCACATTCTTTTAAGCGCTGGATGGACTCGATGCACATCTTGATACCCTCATCGGCCTGCTTGCCTTTTTCGACTCCTTGCAGGCGCTTGATGACCTCCTCAGGCACGTCCATACCCGGCACGCGCTTTTGCATGTACTTGGCCATACCCACCGACTTCATGGGGGTCAGGCCGGCCAGGATAAAGCATTTTTCATGCAGCCCGCGGTCACGCACGCCTTTCATCCACTCTTCGAATTTATCCAGGTTGTAAATGCACTGGGTCTGGATGAACTCGACGCCGGCAGCCACCTTTTTGGCCAGACGCGGCACCCGGATCTCAAACGGATCGGCAAAAGGATTGGCAGCCGCGCCCACAAACATCTGGGGTTTGCCATCCAGCTCGTCCCCGCCTAAAAATTTGCCCTCATCCCGCATGTGCCGTATGGCCTGAATCAGCTGAATCGAGTCGATATCATGCACATTCTGGCCCTGGGGGCAATCACCAAAGCTTTGATGGTCGCCGGACAGGCACAAAATGTTATTGATTTCAAAAGAGGCGGCGCCGAGAATATCGCTTTGCAGGGCGATGCGGTTGCGGTCGCGCGTGACCATCTGCAGCACGGGTTCCAGGCCCATTAGTTTCAGACGGATACAAGCGGCCAGACTGCATAAGCGTGTCATGGACGTCTGATTGTCGGTGATATTGATGGCATCGACATGGTCTTTAATCAACTCGCCTTTTTTAACGATGTGGTCGATATTGCTGCCGCGGGGCGGCCCGCACTCGGAGGTAACGGCCAGGTGTCCTTCTTTGAGAATCTTTTCCAGTTTGCTCGGTGTGTTTGTTGTCATTGCTGTACATCCTCCCTTACGACTTTTCGGGGCCCTCCGGCCCGGTCCGTCGACCAGTCCTTGAGCGGACAAAGCTTCTCGTATTCATCAAGTTTATCCAGAGCCTTGAGGCGATCAACGATCAATTGCCAGGCGCAGTCGACCTCGGCGTTGATCTCGCATTTACCGGTGGTCGATCCGCCGCAGGGGCCGTTGAACAGACGCTTGGCGCAGCGCGCCACCGGGCAGATGCCCCCGGTCGTAGCCAGGATGCACTGTCCGCAAGCCTGGCAGCGCTCTGTCCATACACCGCGCTCTTCGGTGGCGCCCAGGAAGGTGGTATTCACCCCCGGATAAATGGGCTTGTCGCGGTATTGCTCGGCGGTAAATTGTACACCAACGCCGCAGGCCAGGGATACAACGGCATCGTACTGGTCGATCGAATCCCGCAGTTCATCCAGATACTCACGATCACATTGTCGCTCCAGGGTCAGTTCATCGATCTTGACCTCTTTGCCCTCTTTGCTGGCATGCATCCTGAGGGCTGAAGCCAGAACGCCGACTTCCTTTTTGCCACCGGCTTCGCAAACGGTAACACACTCATTGCAGCCCAGGATCAGGATGTTTTTGTGATCTTTGAGGTATTCAATGATTTCCTCAATCGGTTTTTTGTCCGCAACAATCATGGAATGGTACCTCTCCTTTTGAATTGAATATTTAAAATTGAAAAATGAATATTTTCACCGGGAAGCTATTTATAATTTAAATTTGACTATTTTCCGCATTTCAATCTGCAATATTCAATAGTCAATATTCAATCATTTTTCAGGCCGCCTTGTTTTTAGCAACCCGGATCGGATTGGGGCCCAATTCTTTTATTTTTTGGGTCATCTCTGTGGCATACTGCGCAAACCGCGGGCCTTCACTGGATGACAGGTTATACATCTGGGCCCGATCGCCACCAATGCCGACTGTATCCAGTATTTTCTGTGCCTGCTCCACCCGTCTGCGGGCCATCATGTTGCCGGCATTAAAATGGCACTCTCCTTCGAGGCATCCTATGACGGCCACGCCGTCGGCACCTTTTTCAAATGCCCGCATGACATGAATCACATCGACTTTTCCCGTGCACGGCACCCGAACGATCCTTACATTGGTCGGGTATTGCAACCGCATCGAACCTGCCAGGTCCGCCGCCGTGTACCCTCAGAAATTGCAGCAAAAGGCAATAATGATTGGTTCAAAGTTCTCAGCCATTTTTCCTCCAGATTAATATACGCTGTACTGCTTTGTGCTACGATAGATCTATTAATTCCGAAATGCGAATATCGAAATGCGAAACAAATCCGAATATCAAATGACCGAAATTCAAAACGTATTTTGAACATTGGGATTTAAAATTTAAAATTTGTTTCGAATTTCGGATTTCGTGCTTCGGATTTTTATCTTAATGGAAAAATTCTTAATCTCCGCTTCTCGACTTCTATAGTACACCCTCCAAGAGCGCATCCACCTTGCAGATGATCTGATCGTCCTCGTACCAGTTTAGCTGGATGGCTTTGGCCGGACATTCCGCGGTACAGATGCCACAACCATGGCAGAGGGCCTCATCGATTTCACTGACACCATCTGCATTGATCTTGGGCACATCGTACGGACAGGAGCGGACACAGATCAAACAGGAGGCGCATTTGTCGGCTTCAACCTGCGCGGTGACCGCAGAGAGCGTCAAATGGTCCTGAGCCAGGAATGTCACCGCCCGCGACGCAGCCGCATAGGCCTGGGCGATGCTTTCCGAGATCAGCTTGGGGCTGTGGGCTGTGCCGCACACAAAAATCCCTTCAGTCGCCATATCCACCGGCCGTAATTTCACGTGCGCTTCCATGAAATAGCCTTCCGCCGTGCGCGCCAGTTTGACAATAGAAGACAGCTCCTCGGTATCCGCGGCTTCCATGCCGGCACTGAGAACCAGTAAATCCGTGCTGACGCTCAGCTTGCGATTGAGCACGTGGTCGGTAAAGATGACCTCGATGCCGTCTTCGGCAGCCTCGGCCACCGGTGGGTCTTCGGGATCAAACCGAAAAAAGAAGACGCCCTGACGCCGGGCCTCGGTATAGTAATCTTCCAGAAGTCCGTATGTCCGGATATCGCGGTTAAGAACAAATACCTCGGCATCCGGATATTTTTCCTTGATGTGTAACGCATTTTTTACAGCCGTCTGGCAGCAGACCCGGGAGCAGTTTGGATTCTCCTCGTTGCGCGATCCGATGCACTGAATCATAACCACCTGCTGAGGCGCATCGAGTTCGCCTTTTTTCATCCGATCGGCCAGCTCAAGCTGGGTCATTACCCGCGGGTCGTCCCCGTACAGGTATTCTTTGGGCTTGTATTCGTGGGCCCCGGTGGCCAGAATAACCACCCCGTGTTCTATTTTGCGCTGCTCCATATCCGGCCCCACCATGATTTCGGTGGTAAAGTTGCCTTTAAAGCCGGAATAACCCACCACCAGCGCGTTGGTGATCACCTCGATCTTTTCATGCGCGGTCACACGGGAAATCAGATCGCCGAGATACTTTGCGATATCGGCGCCCTCGATGGTTGCCGTCAAGCGATTCGCCAACCCGCCCAGTTCGGCCTCCTTTTCGATCAGAACCACCTCATAGCCCTGATCGGCCAGGCCCAGAGCGGCATTCAAACCGGAAATACCGCCGCCGATCACCAGGCCTTTCTGGATCACCGGGATTTTCTTTTCCTGCAACGGGTGCAGTGTCGTTGCCCGGGCCACGGACATTCGTACCAGGTCACTGGCTTTATCAGTAGCGGTTTTCGCAGCTTCAGAGTGCACCCAGGAATCCTGGTTGCGGATATTGGCCATTTCAAACAGGTATTTGTTCAATCCGCAGGATTCCATAGTGTCCTGGAAAATGGGCTCATGCGTCTTAGGGGTGCAAGCCGCCACCACCACCCGGTTGAGCTTGTGCTCTTTAATGACTTCTTTCATCTGAACCAGGGAATCCTGCGAACAGGTAAACAGGTTTTCCTGGGCATGAACCACATTGGGCAAGGTCTTGGCATATTCGGTCACCCCTTTAACATCAACCACACTGGAGATATTTACGCCGCAGTTACAGACAAACACCCCCACCCGGGCTTCCTCATCACTGACGTCGATTTCTTCCGGGATCTCCACGCTGCGGGTCAGTGTGTTGCGCGCTGAGTTCAGGCTGGCGCCGGCAGCACATGCAGCCGCGCTGGCTTCGGTCACCGAGCTGGGAATGTCCTTGGGCTCCTGAAATGTGCCGCAGGCATAAACGCCGGGACGTGAGGTCTGAACGGGCGCAAACGGATGTGTCACTGCAAAGCGTGAATCATCCAATTCGATCCCCAGCCGTTCGGCCAGCTGAACCGTCGATTCCGGTACCTGCAATCCCACCGACAGCACCACCATGTCAAAATCCTCTTCCTGCAGGTGGCCGGCATCATCCATGTAGCGTAAGTTCAAATTGCCGGTTTCGCGAATTTCATCGATCGAATGGATTTTCGATTTGACAAAGCGGATGCCGGCATCTTTGGCGCGATTGTAATATTTTTCGTAGTCTTTGCCAAAGGTCCGGATATCCATATTGAACACGACACAATCCAGCTCCTCTTCCGAATGCTCTTTGGCAATCATGGAATCCTTGATGGCATACATGCAGCAAACCGACGAGCAGTAGCTGTTGCCGCACTGGTTGCTGTCTCTGGAACCGACACATTGCAGCCAGGCAATCCGTTTAGGCTCCTTGCCGTCCGAGGGACGCTGCAGATGTCCCATGGTGGGCCCGGATGCCGACAGAATGCGCTCGAACTCCAGGCTGGTCAATACATTGGGGCTGGTTTTGTAGTGATAAACGTTTTCCAGGTGAGCGGGATCATAGGGCTGGCAGCCGGCCGTCAGGATGACCGAGCCGACTTCGATTTCTTTCATTTCGGCCTGCTGACTGTGATCAACGGCGTGGGCCAGGCAGGCGTCTACGCACTGATAGCACTCACAGCAATAGCCGCAGTTCAGGCAGCGCGCCGCCTCAGCCCGACCTTCTTCTTCGGTGTACCCGAGTTCGACTTCATTGAAGTTGCCCTGACGCTTGCTGATAGGCAGCTCGGGCATCTTGGCCCGCTCCATTACGGGCTCATCTTCCGGAATGGGCCGATAGACCGGATTTTCGTTGACAACCGGCTCGCGGCCCTCGGCCATATCATTGCCTTCGATATAGCGCAGAATGGATTCGGCCGCTTCTTTGCCGGCGCCGATGGCACCGATGGCTACCCAGGGCCCGGTCTGCAGGTCCCCGCCGGCAAACACCCCGTCACGCTCGGTAGCATAGGTGACCGCGTCGACTTCAGTCGTCCCCCAGCGGGTATAGGTAAGTCCGGTAATATCCTCCAGGGCGGATAAATCGGGGCGTTGCCCGATGGCCGGAACCAGCTGATCGATTTCGATTTCATATTCGCTTCCGGGAATCGGAATGGGTCGCTTGCGTCCTGAAGAATCGGGCTCGCTGAGCTCCATGCGAATACAGCGAAGCCCTACCACCCGACCGTCACGGGTTAAAACTTCCTGGGGAGCGGACAGATAGGTAATTTGAACGCCTTCATCTTCGGCCGCCTGGATTTCTTCCTCCCAGGCTGGCATTTCATTGCGGGTGCGCCGGTAAACAATGTTGACCGTCTCGGCGCCCAGCCGCACGGCCGAACGGGCCACATCAATGGCCACATTGCCGCCACCGATGATGGCCACATTGTTGCCGACATCGGTCCTGCCGGTCAGGTTCGCCTCCCGCAGAAATTCGACCCCCTGGCGCACACCATTGGCCTTTTCACCGGGGATCCCCAATTCAATACCCTGATGGGCGCCGATGGCCAGATAAACGGCTTTGTATCCGTCTTCGAGCAGGCCATCGATGGAGACATCTTCGCCCAGAGCTGTATTCGTCTTGATATCAACCCCCAGATTGGTAATAATTTCTATTTCTTGGTCCAGAATTTCGCGGGGCAGACGGTGGGCCGGGATACCAACCCTGAGCATTCCGCCCGCTTCCGGCAGGGACTCAAAAATAGTGGATAATATGCCCTTTTTGGCCAAATGATAGGCACAGGAAAGTCCGGCCGGTCCGGAGCCGATAATGGCCACTTTTTCTTTTTTTGGGGGATCACATTTAATTTCCACCTGCCGGGGATCAAATTTATCGGCCGCCAGGCGTTTCAAATCCCGAATGGCCACAGGTGATTCAACCTCGCAGCGACGGCAGGCATCCTCACACCCGTGGGGGCATATGCGGCCCAGCACGCCGGGCAAGGGCAGATCTTCCATGATGATCTCCAGGGCTTCTTTATACTTGCCCTCTTTGACCATCTGCACGTAGCCCTGTACATTAAGTCCACCCGGACAGGCCAGGCGACAGGGAGCTTTATCGGCTTTCTGGATGGCATATGCACCGGGAATTGCCTGGGCATATTGTTTGAAGGTGGCTTTTTTGGCACACAGACCTTCGTCGTATTCGCTGGGAAGATCCACCGGACAGACCGTGGTGCACTCACCACAGCTGGTGCACTTGTCAAGATCAATGTAGCGCGGGTTTTGACGTACCCGGGCCTTGAAATGACCGGGCTCGCCTTCAAGGTTTAGAAGTTCAGTATTGGTTAAAAGCTCTATGTTCAGATGCCGGCCGACCTCGACCAGTTTGGGTGAAATAATTCACATCGCACAGTCGTTAGTGGGAAAGGTCTTGTCGAGCTGAGACATCAATCCGCCGATGGCAGATGAGCGTTCAACCAGATGAACCAGGTAGCCGGAATTGGCCAGATCCAATGAGGCCTGCATCCCGGCAATTCCACCGCCAACAACCATTACAGATCCTTGAACTTTATCCGTCATGCCGTCTTACTCCTTAAGCAGAATTTAATTTAGATTTACGATCTAAGAGATGATCCGTATTCACCATCAGTTACCCAGAATTCAAATCCAACAACAACACGCCGCTTTGTGGCAGGGCAAGAGGATGCTGCTTTAAACCATTATTTTTCAACAGCATCGTTTTTATTCGACTTTTTGCCGAATACATAAATGCATAAGCATTTGAGCCCCTTGCGGGCATGCTCCACTTTATCGCCAAAAAAGCGCGAAGAGGCGAATTTACTTGTTTTCATTTAATTTGTCAACCGATATTTACAGGCCGCCAACCCGCTGAAGTGCCGCCTGCAAAAGTGTCCTGAAGCGGGTTCGTATTAAAAATGCGCTTGAAACAGATAATGGTGCGTGATACGTTTTGGCCCACACGTGAACAGGCCGCCGGCTTCTTCAGCGGACATTGCAACCTGTTTAATTTTTTAAGTTTTGATACACCTTAGAGGATTTTCGCAAATGCCCCGAAAAGAGCCTTCAATCATCAATATCGGTCTGGTCGGCGGCGGTGAGTTTTGCAAGGAGATTCTTGAAAAGACAACCGCCGTGTATGAACAGGCCGAAATGGTGGCCCCCATTTTAGCGGTGGCCGACCCAGACCTTGAAAGCCCCGGCCGGAAACTCGCCAGCCAATTGGGCCTGCTGACGTTTGACGACTACAAGCTGCTTTATGACCGGCGTTACAGTATCCACCTGATCATCATTCTGACCCCGGACCCTGAAATTTTTGAGAATATTTTACAAACCCGACCCTCCCGGATTCGCATATTAGCCTACCAGGTGTTTCGCATGTTCTGGAAAGCCATCGGCCAGGAAGAGCAAAAATTGCGGGAACGCACCTCGGAGATGGAGACCATTCTCAACGGCATTGAAGATTTTATTCTGGTGATTTCGCCGCAGATGGAAGTCGTGGAAGCCAACTCTTCATTTTTAAGCAAAATGGGCTATACCCCGGAGCAGGTCATCGGAAAAAAATGCCACCAGGTATGGTATAAGTTGGATTACCCCTGCAATGATGATAAAAAACATTGCCCGTTGCAGGAGGTGGTGCGCAACAAAGGCCATGTTCATCGCATTCGCAGGCGCATCTTGCCCGACGGAGAAATCCGATATTATGAAGTCAGCGTCTATCCCATCTGGGAAAAAGACGGCAAAATCTCCAAATTCGTCCACATCAGCCGCGATATCACGCAACAGAAAAGAGAAGAGGAAGAGATCACCCGCCGTCTGGAACAAATGGTTGATGAGCGCACCCGGCAACTCAAGGAAACCCACAAAAAACTGATCCACCAGGACAAAATGGCCTCTTTGGGCAAACTGTCAGCGTCGGTGGTTCACGAAATCAACAACCCCATCGCCGGAATTCTCAATTTGATCATGTTAATGAAACGCATTGTCGATGAAGATACCGTTGGCGAGGCGCAAATTGATCAGTTTAATCAGTACCTGACGCTAATGGAAACCGAAACGCGGCGCACCAGCCGAATCGTATCCAACCTTCTGGCCTTCGCGCGCCAGTCCAAAATGGAGCTCAAAAGCATCAACATCAACCGTCTGATCGAACAGACTCTTATTTTAAACGCAAACTTGCTTAAAATCAGCGGCGTCAAGGTGGAAACCCAGCTCGAGCCGGATCTGCCGGATATGATCGGCTCCGAAGATCAGCTCCAGCAGGTGTTCATGAATCTGGTGTCTAACGCCGCCGAGGCCATGGAAGCCAAAGGGGGCGGGCGGTTGTTGATTATAACCCGGTACTCGTTGCGCGAGGACAAATTGCTAATCGATTTCAAAGACACAGGCGTCGGCGTTCCGGAAAAAAATTTATCAAAACTGTTTGAGCCGTTTTTTACGACCAAAAAAAAGGGCAAGGGCGTGGGACTCGGCCTGTCGGTGGCCTATGGAATTATCCAGGAACACGGCGGCTCCATTTACGTGGAATCGCATGCCGGTGAAGGCACCAATTTTAACGTCAAATTGCCGTTAAAGCCGGTCGAGGAGAAACTTCAAGCGCAGGGAGGTCTCAGTGAGCAACGTTAAGATCCTGATTGTCGATGATGAATTGATTATGCGCGAATCTCTGGCAGGCTGGTTGGAACGCGACGGCCATGGTGTCCAGACCGCTGCCAGCGGGGAAGAAGCCCTCGAGAAAATCAAAGAGACCCACTTTGACATTTTGCTGGTGGATATCAAAATGGAAGGCATCAGCGGTCTGGATGTGTTGCGTAGGGTCAAGGAAAGCGACCCGGATGCCGAGGTCGTTATGATCACCGCCTATGGTTCCATCCCCTCGGCGATCGAGGCCATGAAAGACGGTGCTTTTGATTATATGCTCAAACCATTTGACCCCAACGAACTGGGTGTGCTGATCGAGAAAATCATCCAACATCAGGAGCAGGCGCGTGAAAATATCTACCTCAAAGAGCAATACAAGGATCGCACCCGCTTTGAAAGCATGATCGGCCAATCCGAACCCATGCAGAAGATTTTTGATCTCATTTGCGACGTGGCGCCCATGGATTCAACCGTCCTGATCACCGGTGAGACCGGCACCGGCAAGGGGCTGGCGGCCAAAGCGATTCATACCAACAGCTCACGCCGCAACGGCCCTTTTGTGACGGTCAATTGCGGCGCTGTACCGGAGCATCTGATGGAAAGTGAATTGTTCGGGCATCAAAAAGGCGCATTCACCGATGCCAAAGAAACCAAAAAGGGCCGGCTGGAGTTGGCCCATGGCGGCACCCTGTTTTTGGATGAAATCGGCGAAATCAGCATGCGGATGCAAATCGACCTGCTGCGGGTATTGGAAGATCGCGTATTTTACCGGGTGGGCGGTACCCAACCCATCGAAGCCGATTTCAGAGTCATGGCGGCCACCAATCGAGATCTGGAAGCGGCCATCAAATCCGGTGATTTCCGGGAAGACTTGTTTTACCGCCTAAATGTTATTTCGTTTAAAATGCCGTCTTTGAGCCAGCGAAAAGAAGACATACCGCTTCTGGCGGAGCATTTTTTGTATCGATTTTCCCAGGAGACCAATAAACCCATTGACAACATCAGCCGCGAGGCCATGGATGAAATGATGATTTACGATTGGCCGGGCAATATACGCGAACTGGAAAATGCCATCGAGCGGGCGGTTGTGGTCGGCCGGCAGCGTGAAATTTTACCTGAGGATTTGCCCATTTTCTGCCATGAACCCGCGACGGAAATCAGAACCCATTCACTCAAGGATGTGGAAAAGGTCCATATTGAACGCATACTGAACGAAAACCAATGGAACATTGCCAGAAGCGCCAAAATCCTGGGAATCGACCGCTCCACCCTCTACAGCAAAATCAAACGGTATGATATTGAAAAGATAACTTGACGTCCTTATCTCCAAATACCATTGTCATTTCCCCCATCGGAGACTTTACACCCGAACTGTTGGATCGTGTCAGAGCAGAAATTAAGCGTATCTATGGTTTCCAAACTGACATCCGGCCCCTCTTAAAAAACCTTGAATTTGCGTTTCATACCAATCGCAATCAATATCATTCCACCCCTATCCTGGAACAGTTGGCCCTTAAAGCCCCGCCAAGCGCGCTAAAAGTGCTGGCGATGGTTCAGGTGGATTTGTTCATTCCGATTTTAACCCATGTCTATGGAGAAGCGCAGCTGGGCGGCAAGGCCTGTATCGTGTCCACCATTCGGCTCAACGAAGGGCATCAATCCTTGGACACCCAGGAGCCTTATTTAAGCCGCATCATCAAAGAAGCCATTCATGAGCTGGGCCATACGTTCAAATTACGTCACTGTCCGCAACATACCTGTCTGATGCATTACTGTCGCAATGAGGGTGATGTTGACCGCAAATCGGATCAGCTGTGCCACTATTGCAAGGTTCTGCTGGAAGACGATATCAAAAGGCTGCAAGCAAAATAAGGGATTACAGAATCGACTGTAATCCCTTATTTTTGAGCGAGTGTCTTGTATCCAGCGATGGAAAGAAAGACCCGATGGCTGAAAAAAATTAGGTTTTTAAAAATTCCCGGGTCAGCTTTTGCCAGCCGAGCTGGGGCAAATTGCCGAATATGTCTTCACCCAGGTAACCGCCGTCAGCGGCAAGAGGACCGGCTGTCTCCTCAATGACTTCGTATAGGCGATTGACCTCTTTATCAATATATTCGCCGGCTTGATTACCGATCATCAGGTTCTTGAGATCCTGGCGTAGATTGTTGCAGTGCAGCCGTAAAATCCAGCTCTTACTATATGGATCTTCGCTGCTCCGGCTACCGCGCTCGCGCAGCGCCGGATTAATATCGGTGACCACTCCGCTGACCGGAGAAAGCAATTTGGCATTGTTTCCCGCCCGCCGTAACGTGATGTCCTGACGCCCCTGTTCCAGCTGTTTACCCATCAGGGGAGCTTCAATTTGATCCAGCGGTCCCAGCAAGCGCAGGGCGAAATCGTCCAGACCGACGCGCACTGTCGCCCCTTCTTCGATTTTTACCCAGGTGTGTCCCGGGTGCAGGTAGAATCCGTGTGGAATCTTAAATCCCTTTATGTTTAGTACATTCACCGGTTTAACGACGGCATGTACGGCAAACTGATCATTAAAATATTGATCGAATTCGCAATTGCCGCATTGGTAGTCATGAGTGCAAGCGCGGAATTCAATATGGCCGATCATGTGATGTAGACAGGGCTGTTTCCAGGCCGGCAGTTCACGTAATTTATCCTTCCAAAAAACAATGCGGCCGCGTTTGCCTTCGGGGATTCGGCCTTTGTCTCGAATCTGTTTGTTTTCGGCAGCTGTGCGGCGCATCGCCCGGTCGTAAGCACAGGCAGCACATTGGTATTCCAGCCGGCAAAACTTATGCGGTACAACACCCGCCTGCAACCAAATGCATGGGGGGTGGTCGGCGGTTTGTTGAGTTTCCATTCGGATCGGAGCCATGATGATTCTCCTTGCCATAAACAAGTAGTTATTGGTTAGTGGTTATTGGTTATTCGGGATGACACTATGAACTGTCATTTATTTACCCACAACCAATAACAGATAACGGATAACTAAGTTCGTAAGAACTTGTGGGTTAGATTGTTCCAGCCCAGATCCGGCAAATTTCCGTAAATGTCATCCACCAGATAACCGCCATCAGCTGCCAAGGGACCTGCCACCTCTTCAATCATACCTTCCAGCTCACCGACTTCGGTGTTCATCCAGCTCAGACTGTCCTGATCGACCATCAACTGCTTCATGGTGCGCTTGACATCTGGGGTGCGTACCATAAACAACCATCCGTCGCCGTAAGGCTCATGATTGGCCAGCTTGGGATTTTCCCTGACCTTGGAATTGACCTCCATGATAACGCCATCTATAGGCGACAGCACGTCTGCAAGGTTATCCTTGCGCCTCAGCCCCCAGCCTGCTTTGCTCTGGTCCAATTCTTTGCCGATCAATGGCAGATCAAGCGCATCGGCTTCGCCCAACACTTTTAGCGCAAAGTCATCCAGACCCACGCGAATATAGCCGCCGCTTTCGATTCGAGCCCAGGCATGGCCATTATGGAAATAGTAGCCCATGGGAACATCGAAACCTTTTATCTGCTGCATCTCGCCGGGGATGGCTTTGGTTTTGGTGGTCCAGATATCCTCAAAATACTGGTCGAAGTCACATTTGCCGCATTCATAGTCATAGGCACACATCCGCTTTTCGATGCGGTTGGTCAGGCTGTGGCGGCAAACCCGATCCAGGTCCGGTCGTCTTTTCATGGCTTCCTGCCAGCTGATTTGCTTGCCCTTGGCAACTTTGTTGTCCATGGCATGATCGTATTTACAGCTGGTGCAATCATAATAATTGTCACAGTTTTTGAACTTGACGACCCCGGCCTCCATCCACAGACAGGGATTGGCAGCCTTGGCTTTCTGATCCGGCTTTACCAGCCATACCTGGCCACCGAGAACAGATTCAACTCCGTGCCGAAAGTCTCCGCTGCCGGCTCGAACTTTTTTATAAGTCGATCCAAATCCCACCTGACTTCTCTGTGTGCTTTTCTTTTTTTCAACCATTTCCTCGCTCCTTTGTTATAATTTTTTACGTTTTGATATGCTATACAGCAATCCGTATGCCAACCACCGGAATAGCAGGGCACTCATTTTCTATGTATTTAAAATGAATACTTATTTTTAATATGGGATCTAAATTTGAAGGAAAGGCCAGCTGTACAGCGCTGTAGTAAATTTCTACAACTCCATAAACCCAACAATCAGAAAATTGAAAATATAAACTTAAAAAGCATAAATTTCGGCTGTTTATAGAAGTGTTGGATTTTCCATCAATGCTTTTGCGTTTTTCAACACCTGCCGGTAAAGGCAGGCCACCGGTTTTTCTGCCAGCCCGCTCAGGCCCATTCGAGTTGAAATCTGATTGAATTCCTGCTATGAGCCGCAGGGTTAAAAATGATCGGACGAGCAAATCTGTTTTTGGGGGATGCAACTTCAAAAAAAATTATTACATTTAGGTATAAAATGCTCATTTAGCATTCTGCTTTTTGGTTCTTATACTACTTTAAAATTGAAAGGAGACCCCGATGGAATTTGAAAATTTGGAGGCTATTGTCGATTTTGCCATTGATAAGGAACGGGAGGCAGCAGAATTTTATCAAAAAATAAGTGATGAGGAGGAAGACTTCTCTGGTTCAAAAAAAATGTTTGCCGAGTTTGCCGCTGAAGAAAAGAAGCATGAGAAAATACTACTGGATTTCAAATCCAAAGGAGTCACCAAAAGCCTGCAAGACTATCAGTTAAAATGGATCACCGATATCAAACGCAGCAATTATCTGGTGGACTTAGACTATGAACAGGGTATGCCCTACAATGAAATTCTCTTACTGGCGATGAAAAGGGAAGAAAAGGCCCTGAAACTGTACAACGATTTTCTGGATCAAGCTGATTCGGATGAAAGCAAGAAGCTGTTCAAAGTCCTTTGCCAAGAGGAGGCCAAGCACAAGCTGGCACTGGAAACCATGTATGATGATTATATGGCAAGCATGGGAGACTAAGCCGGATTTTGGATTTTAGATTGCGGATTGCGGATTTTCGATAGTGGCTTCATTTGTCAGTTGAGCACAACGACGGTTTTAAAAAATGAACGCCTGGAGTTAAAACAAACAGCTGCAGGCGTTTTTGTTTACTTAGAACCGCATTGACAAGTGCCCTTGGGCGCTAGACCGAACCTTCACTTACGCACGATTTAACAGCCTCTGACAGCCGGTGCAGTCGGCGAGAAGATCACCCAGTTTTTTCGATAGAACCTTATATGAGTAATATTTTTTGGCCGTTTGATAGTTGTGGGTGACCATTTTTTTACGCAGGTCCGGGTTGGTCAGGACTTTTCTGGTTTTACGGACGGCCTCATCTGTGACATAGCCGTCAATTTCGATTACCGAAAATCCTTTGGGTTTGATATCAATGGTGTAAATTGAATACGTATTGACAACAATAGGTCGGCAAAAATAAATCGCCTCAAGAAATGCATTGCCAAAGCCTTCGAAATTGGACGGATATGTCACCAGATCCGCATGCGGGTAAATATCCTCCAGCGTATAAATTTTGCGCCCGCCCTTTGTTTTACCCCTTTGCTCGTTGATGATGTTGGCCACAAAATAGGTATCCACTTTCATCAACTTGGAATATTCTCTAACACGGCGTTCATAGTCATAGCCTTCGTCTCCGGAGGCATGCGAAATGACTAGCTTGGCTTTCATTCCCAAGCGGTGAACCAGTTCAATCGCATGTTCGATACCCTTGCGTTTGACGACCCGGGTAGGCTGTAAAATTAACAGCTCATCATCGGCAACACCCAAATCCCGGCGCACATTGGCAGCATAGGTGTCAATGGGAGGAGGTGCATCACCGGGCTCCAGAGAACAGGATTCGAAGTTACCGGACACCGGAGGCGGATTATCAAAATCCATTACATTGGGAATTATGGTCGCTGAGATACCGGTCCGTAAACTCAATTGATTATCCGCTGAAGAGTTAATAACCACGTGTTGAATTGAGGGTAAATGCGGCGGAAACGCCATATTCAAATATTCCCAGCAGGCATTGATCATGAAATGCTGTCTTTCCCAGAAAAAATCATGGTGATGCGCGATGGTGGGCATGCCGGTTTCAGAAATCACTTCAGTAAGGGCAATCCCCAGCGGGATATTCAGCGGTATGGTCAGGGCATTTTCGGGAACCAGCAAATCGAGCTCAAACATTTCGATAAACTTGTACAGGTGATTCTTGAGATGCTGCTTTATCTCATAGATTTTGCGGGTCACAAAGCGGCCGCGCACGCTGGTGCCGAAGCAATTGCGATAAACGTCGACGATATCCGGATGATGGAAATGCGCTTTTCTTACCACATAAGAATTTTGTGATGGCCGATCAATTTCACCGGCAAAATAGAAACACGTGAAACCGGCTTTTTCAAAGACATTTGCCCATTTTGCCGTTTCCAGCGAAACGCCATCCGTCCCGGAAAACCGGGTGGAGATGAAGCCGACATTATGGTGTTTATCGCACGCTGAACAGTATGCCATGGTTGCTACCCTCTTTATATCTGTTTTTTTGAAGGAAATCCGATGAGACGTCGAGATATCATGATTGAGATGATCAACTCCACGTTTATCGCATCCTGACCGCTTGGACCTGTTGATATCGAAAGCAATCCACCAGATGATCATTTACCATCCCGGCAGCCTGCATAAAAGCATAACAAATGGTCGGTCCTACAAATTTAAACCCTCTTTGCTTTAAATCCTTACTCATCGCATTTGATTCATTCGTCCAGGCGGGGACCTGGTCTATCGTCTGCCAGGCGTTTCGAATCGTTTGACCGCCGGTGAATTGCCAGATGTAATCATCAAAACTGTCAAATTCATCGAGGATGCCCAAAACCGATCTTGCATTTTGGACAGCGGCTTCAATTTTTAACCTGTTGCGAATAATCCCTTTATTATTAAGCAATCGCTGAATCTTATCTTTATCGTAAACGGCAATCTTGCGGGCATCAAAATAATCAAAGGCGTTGCGATAATTTGTTCGTTTTTTTAAAATGGTAATCCAACTCAATCCGGCCTGAAAGCCATCCAATAGCAGAAACTCGAATAGTTTGCGGTCATCGTGCAGGGGAACCCCCCACTCGTTATCATGATATTTTACGTAAATAGGATCGTTGCCGGCCCAGGGGCATCTGTTTTTCATCGCTAAAAATTCCTGAAGGGAAGCAAAGACGATAAGCTGGGCAAAACGAAATATTAAAGCAGGCTTTTAGGTATGCCGGATTACCATCACGTGAATCTTGCACCAAAACTTGCGCGAACTTCAGTTGTCAGCTGAAAAGGTAAAACCCCAATGCTTTGTCTACGGTTTCAAAAGGCGCAAATTCAGCGCCGATATGCTGGTCGCGCTGATTTCTGATGATGACTGTTTTTTTAATCAATGTGCGCTGGGCGTCATCAAGATGAAACTCAACTTTCATCTGATCACCGATGGCAAAGTTTTGTTTCACATTCAACTTAATCTTCACCCCTTTGGTGGAGATGTCTTCAATCGTCATCAGGCCTCTGTTCTGGGGTTGGCCGTCGATAAAATGAATGTAGGTCCCCGGCAGGTTTGTCTCTTTACGGTATTGCTTTCTTTTTTCCAAAATGGCCTTGTACGCATGCCCGCATGGACATTTGACATTGACCTTGACCATTTTATCAAGGGTCGCATATTGGGAAACATCGACGGTTTTTGTCCGCGTGCATTGCGGACAGGAAAAGGTCGCCATTTGTTTGCTGGTTATATAGACTTTTTCATTCATCTAATCAAACCCGGGAGACAATTGATTGCCCGCCTGACAGCACTTTAGAGCGTCAGCGCTTTGCGCAGCCCATTGCTTATTAAATAACGGCTCCCCCTAAAAAAAGCCGTTATCTAGTTCACATGAAATACGATGGTTACACATTTTTATCATATTATCCAGTATTTTTAAAGTGATAATTGGTCAGGTGGCTATCTTCGCAGAGGCAACTGGCTGCGTGCATTTTTCAGGATTCAGATGGATCATAAAAGTTAACTCTTTGAAATTTTCAATTTGTGCATCCGGCAAACTAAGTGATGATGGGTATTTAAAAAGATTTCTCCTTGTGAAACCAATATAGATAGGCTTTTATTTGTTGACTTTCCAAATATTTTGCTGTAAACTTTTTCAAAAAACACCGTAAAATAAAACCAAAACTAAAAGAAGGAGGCAGAAATGACAAAGGCAGAATTGATCGACAAAATGGCAAAGGACGCCAAAGTTTCAAAAGTCGCCGCTGGCAAAGTACTTGATTCTTTCATGAGCAATGTGACCAAAGCTTTGAAGAAAAAGAACGGCAAAGTCACTCTGGTGGGTTTTGGAACATTTCAGAAAACCCGTCAGAAAGCACGTAAGGGTCGCAACCCCCAGACCGGTGCCCCCATTAAAATTAAAGCCAAAAATGTTGTTAAATTCAAGGCCGGCAAAGGTTTAAAAGCTGCCATCTAAGATCGATTTGTAATTTTTAAAAGGCAGCTTATCTGCATGCGTGTTGCTGATAGGCTGCCTTTTTCTTTTGTCATCTTCCAAAAACTACGCCAGATGCTGATCTGAAGGTTGTCCGCCGCTTTATCTCAACAAACATCCTGACAATTTAAGGCCCCTAACTTGATTTCTTTTTGCCAGCCCTTACGTTTTACGAGTAATATGCGTTATGCCTCATGGAGGACAATCAAAATGGGCACCAAACAGCCAGATTATCAAGATGACATTCTGGATGAAATTGATGAAAAAACAACCGAACCGCCGATGTATAAGGTGCTGCTCCACAACGATGATTACACAACCAAAGCATTCGTAGTCGAAATTCTGATTGCTGTTTTTAATAAGTCCATCGATGAGGCCACAGGTCTAATGTGGCAGGTTCATCGAACCGGTGTCGGCGTATGCGGCGTTTATCCTTACGAGATGGCCGAAACAAAAATAAACCTTGTCACAAAGATTTCGCGCGAAAACGGATTCCCACTCAAAACCAGCATGGAAAAAGAATGAAATAAGAGGAATTTATCATGCAGTCATTGAAGGAAAATGATATTTTGACAAAGACGACCCGGTATAATCTGATTCGCAACGAGAGACTCATGTATATCGATGTGCACGAAACCAAGGCGGGAAACCTGGCAGGAAAGTTTGTGGCCGTGCCCAATTTGGTGAACATCGTCGCCAGGCAGGAATTCCAGGGCACCGGTGAAACCGAGGAAACGGCACTGGAAAATTGCCTTCAAAAAATCAGGGAATTTGAAATCGAAGATCTTTTTCCCAGAAAACAAGATTAATGTGAATCCGATCTGCGAAGAGGGTCCGCGGGCCTCTCTCTGGCGTTTAAACCGTCCATCAACAGTCTCCACGCTTACACTTCAGCACTCAATACCTCCACATTTTCAAGATGAACGCACCAAAGATCATTTTGACTTTAGCCTGCTAATGGTTGGCGCTTCCCAAGATTTTTGTGATCTTTGGCTGGTAGGCATTTTGCGCGGCCATTTTATTCGCCCGGGCTTTCATGACACGCAGCGCAGCGAAAAAGAAGGAAAATCCCAGCAGGACTGGCAGAGCCGACGGATGAATCGAGATGAGTGGGGCCAGCATGTGCCCGAAGACGGCACCGACAACCAGAAATATAATGGGAAAAACATAGATTAAAAATGTAGCTTTCAATAGAGAGCGGGTTTCAAAACTTAAAACAATCCGGTCCCCTTCTCTGGCACCGGCGATGTTTATCGCCTTGACTTCCATGTCCTGACTGTTGTTGAGGGTATGACACGAATTTCTTGCCGTGCATCCCTGGCAGGCGCTGCTCCGGGTTGTCTTGACCCAGGCAGCTTCAGAATCTGTCCGCAGGACGATGCCCTGTTCGGTAGCCACTAATGACCTCGCTCATGTGGTTCAAAGGTTCAGCATATCGCTGCTGGTCTCTGTCGTCAATGTTCAGGGTTCTGGGTTCAGAAGTTCAGGGTTCAGGGGTTCTCGGTTCCGAAGTTTCAGTTAAAGTTTCCAATTTAAAACTGTTGCTCTATATTCTGACATCTAACCTTTTTTCACTATCTTTTTAACCTTTGAACCGTGAACGCTGAACCCTTGAACCAGACCACTGACACCTGACACCATTTATCATATTTTATAAATGGCTTGCACGACGCTACCTACATACCTGAATAATGCACGCGTCGAATGAAGGAATGTTACCCGGAAGCTTCGGTTGGTTCCGCTTTTTCATCAACCGGCTCCATTTGGGTGTGCACATAGCAGATCAACCCGCACTGAAGACACCGATCCGCTTCTTGCTGAGCCATACTGGCCGAAAAGCCTCTTTCAATTTCACCGCATTGAGCCAGTTCTTTGCCGCTGCAAATGGGCATGATCTGGCGCTGGCTGGCCTGCACCTTTTCAACATGATGCACATTTTGCAGGGTTGATTGCGGCGTGATCACATGCTCTGTCAGTTGAGGGGGTAAACCGTGCATGATCTGATGAATTGAAGCAGCCGCCCGACGGCCCGCACCGATGGCCTTAATGGCAGCGCTATAATCCGCCAGCACGTCACCTTCTGCAAACAGACCGACCTCATCTTTAAGGGCGGGTTGTTTATAAGGTTGGGTCCCTTCCCAGTGTAAAGACACATCCGGTAGTAATTCGACTGTATCGGTTTCTTGCGCTTCATCACCCTCCGGTGTTGGCCGGGTGAAAACCATTTCGGGAAACCGGCCGGCGGCAAATATCAACGTCTGAGCCGCTATACGCGTCACTTCTGCGGTGTCGGCTTCAATATATTCAACCTGTTTGAGCTGGTCAGCTTCTCCGATCAGGCGATGAATCGCCGAATTGTAAATAAGGTTAAGATCGGTCATACCGCGTTTTTCCAACTCTGCGTCTGAAATGGGGCTGTGTTCCCAACTCTCGCGAAATAAAACGGTGACGCACGTTGCGCCCCTTTCCTTGCAAACTTTAGCGGCATCAAGCGCCAATTTTCCCCCGCCGGCAATCACAACGTCAGAATCAATTGTGAGCGCCTCTGACTGCTCGGCGCCAAATCGCAGCAGGTCAACCAGCATATAAGTGCCCGGAATCGGCGATTCAATAACATCTGTTGCCCCACGTGCCAGACGGCTGTCCCAGCCGCCGGCGGCTAAAAAGACCGCGTCATACCCTTCTTGAATCAGTGACTTTAGAGAGAAATCACGACCTAAAGCCTTTTGGGTTTCGACGTTAACGCCCATTTCAACAATGCCTTCAATATCCCAATCCAGTATTTCCTCGGGTAATCGATCTTTTGATATAGCGCTTCTGAGCAGCCCACCCAGTTTTGCGGTGGCCTCAAATACCGTCGCATCGTGTCCAAGGCGTGCTGTAAAAAATGCAACCGACAATCCTTCCACACCGCCACCGACAACCGCTATTTTACGGCCGGTATCCGGCGCCTTGTATGGCAGGATGCGCTTGCCGCTTTGCTTTTCATAGTCAGCTGCATATCGCTTTAGATAATTGATGGCCACCGGCTCATCAATATAATTTCGTCGGCACTCCAGCTCACAGGGCCGCGGACAAATTCGGCCAATCACAGCTGGAAAGGGATTGCGTTCTTTGATGACCTGGACGGCGCGGTGATGATCGCCAATTGAAATTTGATGGATGTATTCCCGAATATTAATGCCGGCCGGGCACCCACGCTGGCAGGGTGTCGTGCATTCATCCATGGTATATTCCCGGATAATCCTGCGCGTAATGGATGAAAGGTTAATTATGTGTTTGGGACACACCCGTTCGCAGGTTCCGCAGCCAGTGCATCTTTGTTCGATAACGACCGGCAGGCCTTTGGGGCCCATGCGGATGGCATCAAAGGGACAGGCCCTGACACACGTCCCCAGGCCCAGGCAGCCGATGGTACACACTTTCATGCCGCCGCCGAGCAATGCCACTGCGCGGCAATCATCTAGACCATTATACACATATTTCGTATCCGCATCCTCGATCCCAAAATAACAGCCCGGCAGGGCGATGTCCGGTTCAACAGCTTCGATCTTAACGCCCATAATAGCGGCAATGGCTTCGGCCACTTCTTCACCGGCGGCCACACAAGAATTGGGTGCCGCTGTGCCGGCAACGATGGCCTCTGCGTTCGCGCTGCAGCCCGGCAGCCCGCAACCACCTCAATTGGCACCGGGCAATTCTTCTTCAATCGACAAAATCTTGGGGTCAACATAGACGTAGAAAACCTTGGATGCGATGGCTAAAATGATGCTGATGGCCAATCCCATACCGCCCATTAAGATGATTGCATCAACCATTTAAAACACCTCAGATCAAATTAGAAATAATTGGTTTTGAGCCGAATGTATGAAACTTTTCTATTCATCACGAAAACACGAAATTTGAAAAAGCACAAAATTTTTATTTTTTCGTGTTTTTAATCTGTCGGGCTTTCGTGGTAGAAATCATTATCCAGTTATTGTTTATCCATTTTCATTTTATTAATCAATTGCATCAAACTTGCACTTATCATAGCAGGTCATGCATTTGATGCATTTTTCCTTGTCGATAATCGCAACTTCTTTCTTTTTCCAGGCAATGGCTTCCACCGGGCAAGCTCGAAAACACATGCCGCATTTGGTGCAAAGTTCCGGTTGCACCTCAAATTTCAACAGCGCCACACAGCGTTTGGCCGGACATCGTTTCTCAAGGACATGCGCCTCGTATTCATCTTTGAAATATCTCAATGTCGAAAGAACCGGATTGGGTCCCGTTTGACCCAAACCGCAAAGAGCCGCTTCTTTGATCGTGTCGGAGAGTTCCTCCATGGTGGCGATATCCTCAGGGGCCCCGTGTCCTTCACAGATTTTTTCCAGAAGTTGCAATAAACGCCGCGTGCCTTCACGACAGGGGGTGCATTTTCCACAGGATTCATCCTGCACGAAATCCATAAAAAAGCGCGCCATATCAACCATACAGGTATTTTCATCCATTACAATCGCACCGCCCGAACCCATAATAGCACCGACTTTGGCAATCTCCTCATAGTCAATGGGGATATCCAGATATTGCTCGGGCACGCACCCGCCGGAGGGACCGCCCAACTGCACGGCTTTAAATTTCTTCTTGTCGGGCACCCCGCCGCCGATATCATAAATCATTGTCCTGAGTGTTGTGCCCATGGGCACTTCAACCAGACCGATGTTATTGACATCGCCGGAGAGCGCAAACACCTTGGTTCCCTTGCTGCTTTCCGTGCCGACACTGGCATACCAATCTCCGCCGTTGATGATGATCTGCGCGATATTGGCCAGGGTTTCAACGTTGTTTAATATGGTGGGCTTTTCCCATAGGCCTTTTAGCGCCGGAAACGGCGGACGGGGTCGCGGCATCCCGCGTTTGCCCTCGATTGAGCGCATCAGAGCGGTTTCTTCGCCGCAGACGAAGGCGCCGGCGCCCTGGTAGATTTCGATGTCGAAGTCAAAACCGGATCCCAGGATATCAGTGCCCAGCAATCCGTATTCCCGGGCCTGCTCGATGGCAATACCCAGCCGCCGGATGGCCAATGGATATTCCGTACGCGCGTAGATGTACCCTTGATGCGCATTGATCGCCCGGGCTGCAATCAGCATGCCTTCCAACACGGCATGTGGATCGGATTCCAGTATGCTGCGATCCATGAACGCCCCCGGGTCGCCTTCGTCTGCATTGCACAGCACGTATTTGACATCGCTATCGCTTTTGCTGGCAAACTCCCATTTGAGCCCGGTGGGGAAACCGGCTCCGCCGCGGCCCCTGAGACCCGATTTCTTTACCTCGGCGATGATGTCATCGCGCTGCATCTCCTGCAGCGCTTTTGCGGCACCAAAATAGCCGTCGCGGGCAATGTACTCGTCGATGACCTCCGGATCAATGGCGCCTTTGTTGCGCATCGCCCAGAACATCTGATGCTCAAAAAAAGGGATTTCCTTCATACTGGGAATGGTTTCTTTTGATGCGGGTTCCACATAAAACAGCTTTTTGACCGGCCGGCCTTTGAGAAAATGCTCTTCGACCAGATGCGGAATATCTTTAATCTTCAATTTTTGGTAGAAAATGCCTTCAGGCTGCACCAGCATAACCGGTCCGACCGCGCAAAAACCATTGCAACCGGTCTCAATAATCTTAATTTCGTCTGCAAGCCCCTGACGTTCCAGCTCTTTTTGGAGTGCTGCCTGGAGAGCACCACTCTCATAGGCATGACAGCCTGTTCCGCCGCATAGCATCAACTGAGATCTGACTTTATTCATGCCGGACTCCCGCTAGTGATCATTGAATTCTCAATTCTCCTTCTTACCACGAACCATCCAGTCCCCGTAGCCCGTTGACATACAATCGGCCGCTGGCAACAAACAGGGAATATTTGGTCAACAAAACGGGTAACTCATAAAATTTGGCCAGTTCGATGATCGGTGTGTCGGGTTTTTTACCCCTGACAAAGACCACGACCGCTACCTCGGCAATCTTGGCGGTTCGTAAAACCTGCTCGGTGGTCAGGCCGGTGAGCAGCGCCGCGTCTTTGGTAACCGCTGATAATACATCTGCCATTAAATCGGCGCCACCCGCACCGACGACGTTGCGATCCAGTTGGTCTTTGCCCGTCAGGATGGTGGCATCCAGAATATTTTGAATTTCGGATATTTTCATCAGCTCTACACTGCCGGTTAATCGTATTTTTTTAACACTTCTAAGACTTTGTCGGCTTTCACATCACCGTAGGTATCCTTATCAACCACTACAACCGGCGCCAGCCCGCAAGCGCCTAAACATCGCACGGCTTCCAGCGAAAAACGCCGATCTTCGGTGGTGCCGCCTTCTTTAAGCTGGTATTCATTACCGATCCGGCTCATCACTTCCTTAATTCCTTTCACATAGCAGGCGGTGCCCATGCATGCTTTGATCAGGTGTCGGCCTTTAGGCGTCAGGGAAAAAAGAGAATAAAAGGTGGTGATACCGAAAACCTCACTGCGGGAAAGATTAAGCCCGTCGCTGATGTAATCTATCAATTCAACCGGCAGCCAGCCGACGATATCCTGACATTCACGTAAAACGCCTATAATCGAACCCGGTTTACCTCTGTTGCTGGTGATAATGGCATCAATGTGGGACCACATTTCATCAGTAATATCAGAGTGTTCGGGACGAACATCAGGTGGCATTGGACTATCTCCCTCATTTGCTCGCGTGCAAAACAGTGCGTTTGAGCCAAATCGTTAACAATCGTATGGACGGGTCAGCCGATACAAATAAAGATCCGAGGCAGGATCAGCAATTAAAGGATTTTGTATGTCACAATGATATAAAAAAGTCAATGAGAACACCTTGCTTTTAACCTTCAAATCTGTTGGCTTGACGGCATCAATTTGCTGCACTAAAATAGCGCCTTTAGTGATTTTTTTAGGCACATACGCCGGGAAAGGGACGATCATGCAAAATATGAAGCAGCAGCTGGCGGAGACAATCGCTTATATCAAAAGCAAAACGCAGGTTGCACCGCATATCGGTTATCTGACCGGTACCGGACTGGGCGAAAGCGCTGATTCCATGGCCGTCGATGCATCGATTC
>JASFIG010000001.1:0-45834 GCA_050122795.1 Desulfobacterales bacterium | reverse complement strand
ATTCGATGGCATGAAATTGGCCTTTGCCGCGGGCAAACTCATCTTTGTGCAGATAGGGTGTTCCGGGATGATTTGAATCGGGACACGGCCATTGCAGGCCATCGATACCCAGACGCGCATAGGACATACCACCGTAGCTCTTCGGTGTCAGTGTTGCCAAATCATTGAAGATTTCTTCAGGACCGGTGTAAGCCATTTCATAGCCCATGGCGCCTGAAAGTTTGGCGATAATCTGCCAGTCGGGCAGGGTGTCGGCAATGGGCTCTATGGCTTTGTGAATGCGCAGGCAACGGCGCTCCGTATTGGTAAAGGTGCCCTCTTTTTCGGCAACCGATGCGGCCGCCAGTACCACATCGGCCACCTGGGCGGTTTCCGACAAAAAGAGGCCCTGGACCACCAAAAAATCCAGATTGGCCAGTGCTTTGTTTAAATGATTGCGATCGGCGTCACTGAGTTTGGGGTTTTCGCCGATCACATACAGGGCCTTTAAATCGCCCTCAATCATCATCTGAACCATTTCGGTGACCGTATAACCGGCCCGCTCGGGAAGGTCTGTTTTCCAGGCGGTTGCAAATTTTTGTCGGATCTTCTCGTCATTGACCGGCTGATAGCCCGGAAAGACATTGGGCAGTCCGCCCATATCGCAGGCGCCCTGAACATTGTTCTGGCCTCTCAACGGGTTGACTCCCCCGCCGTGTACGCCCACATTGCCGCACAAAAGCGCCAGGTTGCAACAGGATTTGACGTTATCGACCCCGCTGGTGTGCTGGGTGATACCCATGGCGTAAAGCAAACTGGCCGGTGGATTGGTGGCATACAGTCCGGCCATGCATTCAAGGTCCACTGGATTAACCCCGGTAATGGATTGAACCCTTTCGGGCGTATACCTTTCAACAGCCACCTTGAGTTCGTCGAAGCCTTCGGTTCTTTGAGAAATGTAATCCTGATCATGCCAGCTGTTTTGGATAATGATGTGCATCATTCCGTTCAGCAGGGCCACATCGCTGCCGAGTCGATGATTGACGGCAATGTCTGCGAACCGGGCCAGGTGGATATTGCGTGGGTCGGCGACGATCAGCCTGGCACCCTTGTCTTTGGCGCGCAGGATTCTTCGTGCTACCAATGGATGACAGGCTGTGGTGTTGGAGCCGATGACGAAAATACAGCCGGCGTCTTCGATTTCAGCGATGGAATTGGTCATGGCACCGCTGCCGAATGCGGCGGCCAGACCGGCCACCGTCGAGGAATGTCAAAGACGCGCGCAGTGATCCACGTTGTTGGTTCCAATGACGGCCCGGGCAAACTTCTGAGCGATATAATTTTCCTCATTGGTGATTTTGGCCGAAACCAGCACGCCGACGCTGTCGGGCCCGTGTTTGGCAATGATGTCCGTGAACCGCTCGGCGGTCACCTGAATGGCCTGATCCCAGGAGACGCGACGAAATCGTCCGCCGGTTTTGATCAGCGGGGCTTTCAGGCGCATAAAGCTGTTGACATATTCATGCAGATTCCAGCCCTTGATGCACAGCCGTCCTTCATTGACCGGATGGGTTTTTAACGGCAAGGTTGCGGTTAATTTTCCGTCGATGACTTCAAACAGCACACCGCACCCCGTTCCGCAATAAGAACATACCGAAGGGACATATTTAACTTCCATGTTTTATACTCCCTCTAAAAACAGATTGTTTTCCATCATCCTTCCGCAGCTTTGAGTGGTTCAGGTTCTGGCGGCATTTCTCCCAGGACACTGAACGGCGACTGGTCGGTGTTTGAACCGGGCCGGTAATCGAAAAGATCTGAGACGATTTGATTGACCTTGCGATAGAGCAAGCGCAAGGGAATATCAACCGGACAGGCTTCTTCGCACAGTCCGCAGTCAACACAGCGACCGGCCATGTGCACTGCCCTGACCAGGTGGAAAATCGGAATCTCCGGAGGCAAATCTCCGGTCTTGACTAGATCCGGGTGCTCCAGACTGCATTCCTCGCAAAAGCAAACCGGGCAGGTATTGCGGCAACCGTAGCATTTGATGCACCGTTGGAATTCATTCATCCAGCGTGTAAAGCGTTCCTGCTGATCATAGGTTTCAAAATCTTCAGGGTCAGATTGATTATCGATACCGACCCGCTTTTTATGAAATCCGGTTTTGGACGGTTTTAAATATGAACATTGCGCCCCGTCTTTGAGATTGGAAGGACAGCAATTAATGTCGAGGGTCTCGAGCTGTCCGGAATCCAATTGGTTCCAGATGGATAAAACATTCAAAGCGCGCTTGTTGCAGTCCCGTGCCAGCATACCGATTTTGATGTCCGGTTGTTCGGCCGCAATTCCGGCGGCTAATTTTTCCAGCGGGTAGCGGGCATCGCCAGTGATCAATTCATCGACCTCCTGCAATTTATCTTTTACGAACACATGGGGCAGCGGATGCCCCGCCATCATGCGGTACCCCAGAAAAATATCCACCCTGCCCTCCTGAAGCCAGGTCTTCACCTCTTCTATCATTTCCATCTCCTTAGGCAATTTTAATCTTACGCTTTGCGGCAGTCGGCCGTTGCTTTTGCAGCACTATATCCGTGTGAGCTGAACCGGCAAGGGCTCTCGGCCCTAAAGCTTCAATCTTTTCGGTATACCCTTTCAGCGGGTTCGGTCCCAGGGCCTTTATCTTTTCGGTAAATTCGGTCACCACCCGCACATATTTCTGGGCTTCGGCCGAAGAGATCCATTCCAGATGCAGGCGTCCGTCCAGCCCGACAAATTTGAGAAGCTGCTGCAACACCCGCATGCGTTTGACCGTCATGTAATTACCGTACAGGTAATGGCAATCACCGAGATGTCAGCCGCCGACCAGAATACCGTCTGCTCCACATTGAAACGACCGCAGGATATGATGCGGTGATACGGTACCCGAGCACATCACCCGAATCACCCGAATGTTGGGCGGGTGGCTCAAGCGGCTGACGCCGGCCAGGTCCGCCGCACCATATGTGCACCAGTTACACAGAAAGGCGATGATCTTGGGTTCAAAATTTTGTGGTTTCATACTTTCCCCTGAATAGAATGGTTGAAGATTTCAATACTCAACCACGAAAACAACAAACAAGATCTTATTTTTCTCATTAGGCAGCCAGGGCGCTCTTAATCTGGGCGTACAGCTGCTGATGGCTAAAACCTTTTAAAACCACTGCTTCCGAAGGACAGGCGGCCGAACAGGCGCCGCAGCCCTTGCACAGTGCCGGATTGACTTCTGCAATCCTTCGCTCGGCGTCAAACGCAATGGCGCCAAAAGGGCAAACCTCGATGCATCCCAGGCATCCCGAGCACAGCTCGGGTTCAATGTAAGAAACACCCCCGCCGACTTTGATGCTGTCCATGGCCAAAACAGTCAAAGCCCTTGATGCGGCAGCGCGGGCCTGGGCAATGCTTTCTTCGATGGGTTTGGGATAGTGCGCCATACCGCAAACATAAATACCATCATTGGCAAAATCCACCGGTCTGAGTTTTTGATGGGCTTCCTGCAGCCATCCGTCCGCATCCAGGGGGACCTTGAATTTACGGGTCAATTCCAGATCGTGATAGGCATCAATACCGGTGGCCAGACAGACGAAATCCGCCGGCACGGAGAAATTCCGGCCCAGGATCGGGTCGTTGAAATTGACCTCCACAAGGTTGCCATCCGCTTTGACGACCGGCTTGCGGTCCGGACCATATCTGAAAAAAAGCACCCCGCGCGCCCTGGCCTCACGGTAAATATCTTCCCGTTTGCCGTAGGTGCGGATATCACGATAGAGCACATAGACATTGACGTCCGGGTTTTGGTCTTTAAATAGCAGAGCACTTTTAATCGAATGTGTGCAGCACACTTTCGAGCAATAAGGCCGGTCCGGTTCCCGCGAACCCACGCACTGGATAAACACCACGTGGCTTGCCTTCTTCAAGCGGGGATCATCCTGTTTGAAAAGTTGATCCAGTTCCAGCTGGGTGACCACAGCGGGATGTTGGCCGTATAAATATTGATCGGTCTGATGTTCCTTGGCGCCGGTGGCCAGAATGGCAACACCATGTTCAACGGAATCAGACCCTGAATGTTTTAAAAGCTCGGTCTTGAAATTACCGATAAAACCGGCAACATTCGAGATGCGGGTTTCCATGTGAATGGTGATCCGATCATCTGATCTGATCTCTTCGCTAAGTTCATGCAAATGGTCTGAAATATTTTCTCCCCGGTAAGTGTGATGGAGTCGCCGGGCATTACCGCCGAGACGATCCGACTGCTCTACGATGTGCACCGGATACCCCTGACGGGCCAGAGCCAGCGCGGCCGTCAAGCCGGCAACACCGCCGCCTACAACCAGCGCGGAATGATTGATCGGCAATTCGGTTTGCAGCAACGGGCTTTGTAACGAAGACTTGGCCACTGCCATGCGCACGAGATCTTTAGCCTTTTGGGTGGCTGCATCGGGATTGTTGGCGTGGACCCAGGAGTCCTGATTGCGAATGTTGGCCATTTCCAGCAGATACTTGTTCAGACCCGCACCCGTCAGTGTTTCCTGAAAAAGTGCCTCGTGAGTCCGCGGAGTGCAGGCAGCAACAACGATGCGATTCAGGCCTTTTTCCTTGATGACCGCTGCTATCTTGTCCTGAGTGTCCTGGGAGCAGGTAAACAGATTTTCTTCGACATACACCACGTTTGGCAGCGTTTTGGCATCTTCGACCACAGCGGGAACGTCGACCACACCGCCGATGTTGATGCCGCAATTGCAAACAAATACACCGATTCGAGGTGGATCCCGCCGAACATCTTTTTGCGGGGCCGTTTCGTTTGCGGCAGTAAGGCTGTGGCGAGCTTCAGCCAGATTTTCAGTTGCTGCGCAGGCCGCCGCGCTGGCTTCCATAACCGATTGAGGGATATCTTTAGGGCCGGTAAATGCGCCGCAGGCGTATATTCCCGGTCTGGAAGTCGCCACCGGATGAAAACTGTCTGACTGCACAAACCGATAGGGATCGAGTTCAATGCCCAGGCGGTTGGAAAGTTGCGAGACCTCGGGGGCAACCTGCAAGCCGGTTGAAAGCACCGCCATGTCGAAGGCCTCCTCGGTTGTCGATCCATCTTCATTTACATACCGAATCAGAAGGTCTTCGCTGTCGCTGGCAGGGGTGATGGAATGGATGCGGGATCGAACGAAGCGAATCCCCTTGCGGCCGGCGTTTTCAAAATACCGATCAAAATCCTTTCCCTGGGTTCGCATGTCCATATAAAAAATGGCGCAGTCCAACGGTCCGGCGCAGTGTTCTTTAGCCATCACGGATTGTTTGACGGCAATTGTGCAGCAGACCGCAGAGCAATATCCGTTTTCACAGCGGTTGATGTCCCGGGAACCCACGCATTGAACCCAGGCAATTTTGCGCGGCGGTCTTTGCTGAGATGCTGCCGAAGGCCTTAGCAAATGCCCTTCATACGGGCCGGTGGCCGAAAGTATGCGTTCAAATTCCAACGCCGTCACCACATCCGCTGACTTGTCATAAGCGTATATATCCTCACCGGCCGGGTCATAAGGCTGAAAACCGGGAGCCAGAATGACAGAGCCGACTTCGAGTGTCATCTCTTTGGGCTGATCATCGAAATGAATGGCGCCGCTGGGGCAAATTTTTTCGCATGCACCGCATTTTCCTTTGGTCAGGTAGATACAGTTCTGCGGATCAATGGTGTATTTAAGGGGCACGGCCTGCGAGTAAGGCACATATATCGCCTTGCGCTTGATCAGACCTTGATTGTATGTATCGACAACTTTTTTGGGGCATTTTGCAGCGCACTGGCCGCAGGCAATGCATTTATTCATATCCACATAGCGGGGTTGCTGGATTACGCTGACCCTGAAGTTGCCTTCATCGCCGTCGACAGCGGAGACTTGGCAGAGGGTGAGCAGCTCGATGTTGGGGTGCCGGCCGACCTCGACCAGTTTCGGTGCCAGAATTCACATCGAACAGTCATTGGTCGGAAAGGTCTTGTCCAGCTGCGCCATCACCCCGCCGATGGCGGCAGACTTTTCGACCACGTAAACGAAAAAGCCCGAATCGGCCGCATCTAAAGCCGCCTGCATACCGGCAATGCCGCTGCCCACCACCATCACAGCACCATTCAAATCCTTATTGTCACCCATTGTATTACCTCACATTAAAAATATATACATTGAAACTTACCAGGCTTCCCGCTCCAGTCGCTTGTATATAAACATCAACTGCTTCTGGGTGAGCTCGCCCACATTTTCGTTTATCCAGTTGAGGTCACCCTGGCTGATGGCATACTTGGCCCTGCCGGAAAGCTGATAATCTGCCAGCGCCGCGGAGCCTTTTTCCATTAGATCGAGCCAGAAATCCGGGTCTTCCGCGGTTCGATCGAGCGCCCGGATCACCTCCCGCTTTTGAATCAGCTGGCCTTCCTCGGTTTCAAAATCGACTGCCGGTTTTTCGGCTGAAACCGCCTTTTTCTCCTTCAAAGCGCCGTCGACAGCCTGTTTGAACTGGTCATCGGTAAAGGGTTTTGGAAGGTACTCAAAGGCGCCCAGCTTCATGGCTTCCACCGCGGAATCAATACTGGAGTAACCGGTGATGACAATCACCTCCGTGTCGGGCTTGGTTTCCTTGACCTGCCGGATGACCTCCATTCCGTCGATGTCCGGCAGGCGCAGATCGGCAACCAGCAGGTCGAAGCCCTTTTGGTGAAAGGCGTTCAGCGCACCACTGCCGGTCATGGCCAAATCGACATCGTAGCCCTCTTCCGACAGCACCATTTGCAGCCCCTGCGCCACGCTGGCCTCATCCTCCATCACCAGAATGTGAGGCGGAATACCGTGTTCGGTCATATTCAATTCCTGGATGGCGTTCATGGCGGTCCTCCTATTCTAAAAGGTTTTTCGAATAAGCGTTTTTTCGCGTGTTCAACCCCTTGTGTGGCAAATTGTGTGCCATGTTCGGGGTCGCTTCGAAAAACAATCGGGCTGCTGGTTTTATCAAATCATATCGATATATTGCGATCGACGGCATCACCGTGAAACCCTGCTGCCGATCGGGCCAATCGTATGAAGCGCTATACACCTCAACGCCATGCAATTGCGATTATTGCGAAAAAATTCATTTGGTTATCAAATGTATGGCCGTCCATACACGCCACTGCCTTTTTTTGGTTAATGTCCCGCCGGGTCGGACATGCGGCTCAAATCTTTGACGGACAGATTATGCTTCTTCATCAGGGTGTGGAAGTTGGGTCTTTTGATTCCCACCCTGGCAGCCGCACGCGTGATGTTGCCGTCGCAGGCCTTGAGTGCTTTGACGAGGAAAGCTTTCTCCAGGTCACCATAGCGCACGTCGAGCAGGTGTTTCTTCACAGCCTTGAGTTCTTTGATGGTTTCCGGGATGGCGTTGTTACCACCATTTGATCTTCGGGGGTGCAAATGCTCTAAAAGCTGGGGCCCGTCGAGCAGTCGCTGATCCGCCATAATCACCAGGCGTTCAATCACATTTTTAAGCTGGCGCACGTTTCCCGGCCAATGCTGATTGACCAGTACTTGCAAGGCATCGTCGCTAAACCCTTCTATTTTCTTACCGGTCTTGCGGCAAAAAAAACGCAGAAAATGATACGCCAGGCTGGGAATATCGTCTTTGCGCTCGCGCAGCGGCGGAAGATATACGGGGAAAACATTCAGGCGGTAAAGTAGATCTTCCCTGAACGTATTTTCAGCCACCATGATTTTCAGATCGCGGTTGGTGGCCGCGATGATGCGGACATCGGTTTTTTTGAAGGTGCTGGCGCCTACCGGTTTATATTCATGGGTGTCCATTACGCGCAGCAGTTTGCCCTGAACCTCAAGGGTCAGGTTGGAAATCTCGTCCAGGAAAAGCGTCCCCTCGTTAGCCACTTCAAAGATACCGGCCTTGTCCTGAATGGCGCCCGTAAAGGCGCCTTTGACATGCCCGAACAGCTCGCTTTCCAGCACGCTGGGAGAAAGACAGCTGCAATCCAGGGCAACAAAACGTCGGCCAGCTCTGGGGCTGCGGGTATGAATGGCCCGCGCAAAAAGCTCTTTTCCCGTTCCGCTCTCCCCCTGCAGCAGAACGGTACTGTCTGTGGGTGCAACTTTGCGGATTCCGTCAAAGACTTTCAAAAGTGCGCGATCTTCGCCGATAATGTTGCTGAAATCAAATTGCTCATATAGCTGATTGCGCAGGGCAAGATTTTCTTCTTTGAGGTGTTTGTGCTCGATCACTTTTTCAACGGCCAACAGAAGCTCATCGTCAGTAAATGGCTTGGCCAGGTAGTCAAAAGCGCCTGATTTCATGGCCTGAACCGCATTTTTAACCGTCGAATAGCCGGTCATTACGATCACATAAGCACCGGGCTTATCCTGACGGATGATCCGCAAAATGTCCATCCCGTCAGTATCGGGCAGTTTCATATCCAGAAGGGCCAAATCATATTGTCCTTTTAAAAACGCATCGAGACCTTCTTTGCCGGTCAAACAGGCGTCTACCGCGTACTTTTCTGAAAGCACGGCCCGGCATCCGTCGCAAACAACCGGCTCATCATCAATAATCAAAATGTGGCTCCCGTGCATTAACAGGCCTCTCCGCTGTTTGGTGCATTATTGTTGTCCCGGCAGCGATTTTGCGGCTGCACGGATTGGGCTAAAATCGGAAGCTCTATTACGAGGCGGGCACCCTGTCCGGATTGGCTGAAAGCATGGATGTCGCCCTGGTGGTTTTTGATAATAGCATAGCTGACCGCCAGCCCCAGACCGGTACCTTTGGGTTTGGTGGAGTAAAAAGGCTCAAAAATTTTGGCTAAATTCTCCGCAGGAATACCGTTGCCGGTATCCGTAATTTCGATAAGGGCCTTCTCGCGGCCTTTATCGTTGCTGCTGGTTACGGTGATGATGCCTTTTTCTTCAATGGCTTGCACCGCATTCAGCAACAGATTCACAAAGACCTGTTCGATCTGGTTTTCATCCAGCAGTGTTTCAGGCATTTCGTCGGCAAGATGTTTTTCGATCTGAATGTGATGCAGGCGAAATTCGTTTTCCAAAATTTTCAAGGCCTTTTCCAGGATGGCGTTCGGATTCGCCATTTCCTTGCGTGGCTCCCGATCACGAGAGAATTCCAAAAGCTCCTGGATAATGGTTTTGCAGCGCACCGTCTCTCGAACAATGACATCCAGCCCTTCTTTCAGGTCACCCTTGGCGGGCACTTTTTTTCTCAAATTTGAGCTGAAAAGTAAAATACCCGCCAGCGGATTATTGATTTCATGCGCAATCCCTGCTGCCATGCGTCCCAGGGCCGACATCTTCTCGGTTTGAATGGCCAGGTGGTCATAACGGGCTTTCTGGTTTTCGATCAGACGGGCCTTGTTGATCGCACAGGCGCATTGCTCGCCGATGGAAACCATAAAATCAAGTTCATCTTCTGAAAAATTTCTGGTCTCGGGCAGATAGATTCTTAAAAGCCCGATGATTTGATCTGCAACGGTCAGGGGGATGTCTAAAATCATGCGGATGCCTTCATCCCAGGCCGCCTGCGGGTATTCGACCCGGGGGGCTTTCCAGATATCATCGATGATCAAAACCCGGTTTTGTCGGATTTCATCTGTAATAATTTTTTCGCTCGTAACGGGTCCTTTATTCAGATATCTTTCACCCAGACCGAATGCAGCCACAACCGCAAACTGCTGTGTTTCCAGGTTGCGGATTCTGAGCAAAGCACCTTTGGCGGTGAGCAGATCCGTCGCTTTCCAGACAACCCGATCCAGGACCTCTTTTAAACTTTTGCCGGTGTGCACCAGGGTGCTAATGTCCCGGAAAACCCGGTAAAAGGTTTCGATACTGATTTCCGAATCGGTAGACAGTTGGGTGTGTAGTGTATTCATTTTTCTCAGCAATTGATCATTGTGCATGAATTATGCCATTAGATGAAATCTAACTTAGTTGTATAAATTCATATACTTATCCTTATAAAAATTTTCGAATAGCCCAAGTTGCGCTAAATTATTTGAAAAATTTCGAAATCTTTTCGCAAAATTTCGAACGAACAGGAGTTCCACGACTGATGGATGATTTAAAACCCTGGCAGGATCAGCATGAAATCAATAATGGGGTCAGTAGAAATATAAGTGTTGCCCGTTTCTTCTTAGGGCAATGGAATGATAAAAACCGGTTTCATTGTTCCAGCGTAATATCCTTTTCAGATAGGATAGACGTCTGGTTCATTTTATCTTTAATCCCTGTTTTTCCTCCTACCAGGCTCATCAGCGGAATCGGGGGTTTGCTAAATCCCAGCATTCGAAAGAGCCCGGAGTTGGATTCATCAGAATCGATCACAAGCGTCTTCAATCCTTTCGCTTGAGCCGCAGCCGACAGAAGGCATACGACGCTATTTTTACCGCTGCCACCTTTACCACACACCGATAATTTCATCTTTACCATCCCTTATTTCTTTTGTTTCTAAGCCGCCTGGCGGCCTTTCTCTAAAGCCTCCAGATTGATGGGTATCAGCTTTCTTTTACCCGAAAATTCATCCCTGACAGAATCCTTTAGCAAATCGAAATCGACAATTTTACTGCGGGCAACAAAGGCACCCAGCGCCACGATATTGGCAACTTTGACATTCCCCAAATCCTTGGCAATGCCGATGATCGGGACGCTAAATTCATCCACATCGTTGCGCCCGGAATGAATGGAGATTAATGAGCTGTTGATAAATATGACGCCCCCGGGTTTCACCGCGGGTGCAAATTTTTCAAGAGAGGGGCGGTTCATGGCCACCAGATGCTGTGGATTTTGAATAATCGGTGAGCCGATGGGCCGGTCACTGGAGACCACTGTGCAATAGGCCGTTCCGCCACGCATTTCTGGACCGTATGACGGGATCCAAACGACTTCGGATCCGGCCTGCATTTCTGCATGCGCAAGGATCTTGCCGATTAACATGATGCCCTGGCCACCAAATCCGGCAAATTTCACTTCACTTTGCATCGGATTGCCTCCCCATTTGAGCTGATAGCGGATCGTTCATTACGGCTGTAAAAAGAACAACTTCTTTCAGTTGCGCTAAGCAGCACGCTTTTGCGGTTCAGTCGCTTTCTCAGGCGTCTTGTACTCGCCCAATGGATAATACGCATGCATGTTCTCTTCGGCCCATTTGACTGCTTCTACCGGTATCATTCCCCAGTTGGTCGGACAGGTGCTGATCAATTCGACGAAGCTAAAACTTCGATGCTGCACCTGGCAGGTAAAGGCCTTCTTAATGGCTTTCTTTGCTTTGACAATGTATTTAGGTTTGATGAGCGATTGCCGGGCGATATATCCCGGTGTTTCCAGGGCAGCAAGCACTTCAGCCATTTTCATGGGCATCCCCACCTCGTCTACATTTCGCCCCTGAGGTGACGTTGTTGTTTTTTGCTGCGGCAATGTCGTCGGCGCCATCTGTCCGCCGGTCATTCCATAAACTGCATTATTGATAAAGATGACCGTAAACTTTTCACCCCGGTTGGCCGCATGGATAATTTCTGAAGTTCCAATGCTCGCCAGATCCCCATCCCCCTGATAGGTAAACACCATCAGATCGGGTCGAACCCGTTTGATGCCGGTAGCCATGGCCGGGGCCCGGCCGTGGGCAGCTTCCTGAAAATCAAACGTAAAATACTCATAGGCTAAAACGGCGCAGCCCACCGGGGCGATACCCACCGTGCGGTCCCGGATATTCAACTCGTCAATAACTTCAGCGACCAACCGGTGCGCCACACCATGGGTGCAGCCCGGACAGTAATGGGTCATCCGATGGGAGAGCGCTTTGGGTTTCTGATATGTTTTTCCCATTTATTTTCTCCTATGTTCAGTCAATCGGTTGAATGGTCAACTGGTTAATTCGTTTGATATAAAAAGGACAGATGGTTAAACTTTAAATTAATTCAACCCGTCGACCATTTAACTATTTGACCAATTTACGGATCTCCTCCATGACCTCCTCAGGTGTCGGAACGTCACCGCCGCATTTTCCATACCAGCGCACCGGGCGCTTTCCTTTAACGCTGCGCTCGATATCCTCAACCATTTGCCCCATCGACATCTCAACACCCAAAACGGCGTCGCAGCTCTTTTTGCAGGCGGCCTGTAAAATGGCCTCCTGCGGGAAAGGAAAAAGATGCTGGGGCCTGATCATCCCGACTTCAAGCCCTTCTTCCTGCAAATTATCAACGGCTGTTCGGCACACCCGGCTCATGGTACCGTAACTCACAATAAGTACCTGATAATCTCTTTCCACGTTATAGGTTTCGTAACGAATCTCCTCACATGCCATCTTTTCATATTTGGCTTTTAATTTAAGATTATGATCATTGAGCTCCTCAGGATTTAAATAAAGTGTTTTAACCAGATTGCGTTTGGTGCTCTTGCGGGTGGCCATCCCGTTGGTGGCCCAGCTGTCTTTGTTGGTCGGTTCACTCTTGAGGTGCTCGGGAAACTCCACCGGCTCCATCATCTGGCCGATCAGACCATCCCCCAGGATCATCACCGGGTTGCGATATTTTTCAGCCAGCGGAAAGGCTTGCATGACCATCTCAACAGCTTCCTGGACACTGGCCGGCGCCATAACCAGCAGCTTATAGTCGCCATGACCGCCGCCTTTGGTTGCCTGAAAATAATCGGCCTGGGAAGGAAGAATGCCACCCAATCCCGGTCCGCCCCGCATAATATTGACAAATACCGCCGGGCACTCGGCCGACGTGATATAACTGATGCCTTCACTCATTAGACTGATGCCCGGACTCGATGAGGTGGTAAAAACCCTTTCGCCACAGGCAGCAGCACCAAAGATCATATAGGATACAGCCACTTCACTTTCACCTTGTAAAAACACGCCGTTGATTTCCGGCAGACGCCGGGATAAGTATTCGGCCACCTCTGATTGTGGCGTGATGGGATAAGCGAAATAGTTCGAGCAGCCTGCCCGGATGGCGGCCTCACCGATGGCTTCGTTACCCTTCATTAATACTTTGCCCATTCTATCCCCCATTAACGTAAATCAAAGTCCCTTCGCTGTATTGATCCATTATAACGTATTCTATTTTACCTGTTTCTGGTTTCAAGCAGCTTCTTTTGTTTTTGAAGGCGCCTCTTCCGCGATTTCAATAATTTCGATCGCTACATCCGGACACATCACGCAGCACAGCGCGCAGAAATTACAATCTTCCGGTCGCGCCTGATAGACCGGAAAGTAACCCCTAGCGTTCACATTTTCGGAAATTTCCAAAACTTTTTTAGGGCATACACTTACACACAGCCCGCATCCCTTACACCGATCTTCGTCAATTTGAAATTTAAACGCCATAAAGGATCTTCTCCTTTTGAATGGTATGGCTATCTTAAACGATTATCATTTAATTTGCGGATTCTGTGATTTGACCGATCATCATTTTGGCGGCCACCGAATAAATCCCAGTATTTAATTCCGCATAACCAATAAACAACGGATAGAATCCAACCGCCAATACGGACCACCCAAATTTTCATATCAAGCTGCCTTCTTTTCATCGGTTTTATTTAAGCCGGCATCTGCAAGAGACTTCAAAAATCTATAGCGCTCGTTGATTTCTTGCTCAAGCCGGGCATGCAGTTTTTTGGCTTCATCCGGAAACGTTTGCCGTAAGGAGGCGTAGCGCACTTCACCGCTCAAAAACGCCTGCAGGCTGCCGTCCGGTTTCTTGGAGTCAAGGATAAATGGGTTATTACGCTTGGACTTAAGTGCCGGATTGTAACGATACAAAGGCCAGTAACCACATTGAACCGCGCGTTTTTCCTCTTGCTGGCTTTTACCCATTCCGCTTTTAATGCCATGGTTGATACAGGGTGCGTAAGCGATTATCAAAGACGGTCCCTCAAAACTCTCGGCTTCGGTCAGTGCTTGGACGAGTTGTTTTTTGTTGGCACCCATGGCAACTGTTGCAACATATGCATAGCCGTATGTCATGGCGATGGCGCCCAGATCTTTTTTGGGTGTTTTCTTCCCGGACGCGGCAAATTTGGCCACCGATCCGGTGGGTGTCGCCTTAGACGACTGCCCGCCGGTATTGGAGTAAACTTCGGTGTCGAAAACAAAGGTGTTGATGTCTTCGCCGGAAGCCAGCACTTGATCGATACCGCCAAAGGCGATGTCGTAAGCCGCACCGTCTCCGGCAAATACCCAGTAGGATTTTTTGGCCAACAGATTGGACATCTGCTCGATTTCACGGATACACTCATTGTCTCTGCACTTCGGCAGCAATGTTTTCAACTGATCTCCAAATTGTCTCGAACCGGCAGCATCATTCATGTTTGCCAACCAGCTGTGCATCGTGTTTTTTAGATCCCAGGGCACATGATTGGTGAAGATTATGTTTTGCATCAAATCTGCAAGTTTGCGCCGCTGTTGCAGCTCGCCTAAAAACATACCGTAGGTGAATTCAGCCGGATCTTCGAACAACGAGTTGCCCCACGTGGGGCCAAACCCGTTTTTGTCAGTGCAATAGGGTATGGACGGTGCATACCCACCCCAGATGGACGAACATCCTGTTGCGTTACCGATAACCATGCGCTCGCCAAAGAGCTGGGTCAGCAATTTGGCATAAGGCGTCTCTCCACATCCAGCACAGGCCCCGGAAAATTCAAGCAACGGACGGCAGAACTGACTGCCTTTAACGCTGTTGCGGTTCACCAGATGGTCCCGCACCGGAATTCGCGCTGAATATTCATAATTGGGCACTTGAATTGGGGTTTGCGTTTCGAGCGGTTTCATCACCAGCGCTTTTTTCTTGGCCGGACAGATATCGGCACAGTTGCCGCACCCCAGGCAATCCATCGTATTCACCTGCATGCGGAAATGATAGCCTTCGAGCTCCTTGCCGATGGCCTTTTTGGCCTCAAATTCCTTCGGCGCTTCTGCTAGTTCATCAGCGGACAGCAGTACCGGGCGTATGGCGGCATGGGGGCAGACCATGGCGCACTGGTTACATTGCATACAGTTTTCCATAATCCATTCCGGCACCCTGATGGCAACGCCGCGCTTCTCAAATTGGGTTGTGCCCACTGGAAATATGCCGTCTGCAGAAAAAGCGCTCACCGGCAGTTTATCGCCCTGCTGCGCCAGGATGGTGCGCATCACATTTTTGACAAACTCCGGTTCGTCCAAAGCCGGCGCAGGTTTATCTGCGGCATCGGCCCATGAAGCGGGATATTTAATTTCGACTAAATTTTCGAGTGTTTTATCCACAGCCGCAACATTCATTTGCACAACCCGACGCCCCTGGTTGCCGAAAATGCTGCTGATTTCGCCCTTCAAAAGGGCAACGGCCTTTTCAAACGGGATGACATTGGCCAGTTTGAAAAAGGCGGTCTGCATAATCATGTTGATTCGGCCTTCCAGCCCTATTTCAAAAGCAATTTTGACCGCATCAATATTATAAAATTTGAGCTTTTTGCGTGCGATGGTGCGCCGCATTCTAGCGGGCAATTTGACTTGCATGTCTTTTAATGCCCAGCTGGAATTGAGAACAAATGTTCCGCCGTTTTTAATACCTTCCAGGACATCATAGGTATCCACATATGTGGCTTTATGACAGGCAATGTAATCGGCGCAATCAATCTGATACGTTGAATGGATAGGGGTTTTTCCGAAACGAAGGTGAGAAACAGTGAGACCGCCCGATTTTTTGGAATCATATGCAAAATATCCCTGGGCATAGAGATCGGTGTTGTCGCCGATGATTTTAATAGCACTTTTGTTGGCGCCAACCGTTCCATCTGCGCCCAGACCCCAGAATTTACACTGCACGGTTCCTTTTTTCTGCAGATCATCCCCCCCCGCTACTTCCAGAGACGTATGGGTCACATCATCGGTAATTCCGATGGTAAAATGATTCTTGGAATATTTCGAGTCCAGGTTGTCAAAAATTGCTTTGACCATAGCCGGATTAAATTCCTTGGAGCTTAATCCATAGCGACCGTTCACAATTTTGGGCATCTCGCCAAACTCCATAAAAGTGGTACAGACGTCTAGATAGAGTGGATCACCTAAGGCGCCGGATTCCTTTGTACGATCTAAGACGGCTATACGTTTGACCGATGAAGGGATAGCCGCATATAAATGATAAGATGAAAACGGGCGGTACAAACGGACTTTGACCAGACCCACTTTTTCACCGCCGGCAACCATATCGTTGACTGTCTCTTCAATTGTTTCGCATGAAGATGCCATGGAAATGATGACCCTTTCAGCCTTGGGGTGGCCGACGTAGTCAAAAAGACTGTACTCGCGACCTGTCAGTTGACTGACTTTCATCATGCATTTGCCGACGATATTGGGGACTTTCAGATAATAGGAATTGGCTGCTTCCCGACCTTGAAAGTAAATATCCGGATTTTGGGCCGTGCCCCTAATTTCAGGTCTTTCCGGATTGACACCCCTGGCGCGGAAATTGTCAACCGCCTTCCAATCGACCAGTGAGGCCATATCCTGGTAATTGAGGACGTCTATTTTTTGGATTTCATGTGATGTGCGGAAACCATCAAAGAAATGAAGAAATGGGATACGACTTTCAATAGCTGCCAGATGCGCTACCAGCCCCAGGTCCATGACTTCCTGCACCGAGGCCGAAGCAAGCAAGGCAAAACCGGTTTGCCGAACCGCCATGACATCCTGATGATCTCCAAATATGGAAAGCGCATGGCCGGCCACAGACCGGGCCGTGACGTGAAACACGGCCGGCAGAAGCTCGCCGGCAATTTTATACATGTTGGGAATCATCAACAAAAGTCCTTGTGAGGCGGTAAAGGTGGTTGTTAAAGATCCAGCAGCCAAAGAACCGTGTACTGCGGCGGCCGCCCCGGCTTCGGATTGAAGCTGACGTACCAAAAGGTCCTGTCCGAATATATTTTTGCGCCCGGTAGCAGCCCACTGGTCGCAAGTTTCGCCGATACCCGACGACGGTGTTATTGGATAAATAGCGGCGACATCCGTCATGGCATAGGCGACATGAGCTGCGGCGGTATTGCCATCTAATGTTTTCATTTTACTCGTCATGGCACGCCTCCTTATATTCATCTTTTAGAGTTATTTAGGAGCATAAAATGTGCCATGAAGATCATGTGCTAAAAAGTAACATGATTCTGTATGGTTAGAATTTCTACCCGTTTGTATTGGAGAACTTGGGAAATGAAATTTTGAAAAATTGCGAAGGCTTAGGTAGGAAAATTTCGAAAAGAAGGTTTTTAATGGCGCAAATCATCGCTTTTCTTTTTTGACCTCTTTACGACATGCACCGGCTTATCGGTTCTACGGATCACTTTTCGCGATATACTGGGAAGTAGGAACCGTCCGAATAACCGCTTTCTGCGGGGCCCCAGGATAATAAAATCGCATCCCCACTGATGGGCTTTTTCAACAATTTCTTGTGCGATCCTTCCATAATGAACAACCAGGTATTCAATCGTATTCACGTGCTCGAAAGGATTATGAAGCTCTTTTTGACGTTGCAGCTCCAGAAGAGTTTTCATACACTTTAATGCAGCGTTGACTTTTTCTTGTCGAATTTTGTGCTCGTCACCCTCATTGTAGAAAGTGGCCAGTATCTTCGAACAGGTAATCGATCTTTGATTGACTACGTGAAATACGATCAAGGCTGAATTGTTTTTGGCGGCATAATTAAGGACGTACTGAAATGAATCTATTGAGGCTGCGGAAAGATCCGTAGCATAAAGCATTCTATGAAGGTGAGAAGCCATTTGGTTATTCGGTTCTGGTTTCCTTTTTAAGATATAATTTTTTCCAGAGTTCTCTCCGCTTTTCCTTTGCCATATATTAGATAGACCTTTAAAAGAGTCGCTCTAATTTTTTAGAAGCATATAACATGCCAATAAACAGCTATGATAAAATTTGTAATAAATTTATTGTCTTATTTTTTTTTTGTCTCTTCGGATAAATTGATAAAAGATTACAAATTAGAAGAATTTCGAAGATGACTTTTTTAAGATTTCAAAAAAAGCGATTGAGGAAAATTATAGATCGACTTGGGGATATGAGAGGTATATGAAAGAAACCAAAGATATCGGAAATAAGACAACAAAAAAGATGATGATTATTGATATCGTTATTCAGCAAACAATTTTTTCCTGCGATAACGAAATGTATGATGATTCATATTTAACAGTTTGGCGGCCTTGCTCTCATTGCCTTTAGCAATTTTAAGGGCCTGTTTGATATAGTGCCTTTCAAAAGCTTGAAGCCGCTCGGATAAATCAAGACCTTCAGCAGGCAGAGGGGAAAGCCCATCCGCATTTCTGGCTGCAGCCGACTTACGATACAGATTTTCAGATTCCAATCCCAGATCCTCTAATTTGAGTTCCGGTCCTTTGCCCGTCAGGGCCGCCGCCTCCATGAGATTTTTCAATTCTCTCACGTTACCGGTCCAGTTGTGAGCCAGTAAAGCGTTTCCGGCATCAGCGGAGATTCCGGTAAATTTTTTACCAAACTTATGGCTGAATTCCTGAAGAAAATATTTTGCTAGGGGCCCAATATCGTCTGGCCGCTCGTTTAAAGACGGCACCTTGACTTTAATCACCCCGAGCCTAAAATACAGGTCTTTTCGAAATAGGCCGTCCTCGATCAATTGGCTGAGTTCCTTGTTGGTGGCAGAAATCACACGGGTTTGAATATGCTTTTTTTTCGTTCCTCCGACTCTGTAAAACTCACCGAGCTCGAGAAACCGCAGCAGCTTGGCCTGGGCTTCAAGGCTAAGATCGCCAATTTCATCCAAAAACAAGGTGCCGTTAGCCGATTCTTCGATTAAGCCTTTTTTGCCGGATGCGCCCGCACCGCTGAAAGCCCCTTTTTCGTAGCCAAATAGCTCACTTTCAATCAGATCTTTGGGGATGGCCGCGCAATTCACGGTGGCAAATGGGGCCTTAAAATTCGGGCTATAATAGTGAATGGCGCTGGCAATGAGTTCTTTGCCGGTGCCGGTTTCACCCATGATGAGCACCGGGGTGTCCGGGCTTTTGGCCACCATCTGGACAAAGTCCATCACATCCTGAATGGCATTGCTTTCACTGATAAAACACGGGATGTTTTCTTGGAGATGCTTTTCCTGGAGCTGTTGAATTTCCTTTTTAAGTCGTATGGAATCCAGGGCATTGCGTATGGTGACCTCCAATCCGTCCATATGAAGCGGCTTGATCACATAGTCGTAGGCACCCAGTTTCATAGCCGATATTACTGTATCGACTGCTTCATAGGCGGTGATCATGATGACCAGAATATCCGGATGTGATGATTTAATTTGACGGAGGGCCTCAATTCCATCCATCCCCGGTAACCCCACATCCAGCAAGATCAGATCCGGGGAATCCTCTTCTAAAGAATCGATAGCGGGTTCCGCCTCAGAAAAAGATTTTACACGATAGTCGGCCTCAAGGGTCATCGTGATGCCATCCCGTATGGTTTGCTCGTCATCTATGACATATATAGAAAATTTAATCATCACTTACTCCTGGTTTTTGGAAAGCGGTTAGGTGTTCGCTTTTTTTTGAATCGGAATTTCGACCCGAAACTCCGCTCCCCCTAAATGGCTGTCCGCTACAGTTAAGGTTCCACCATGATCGTTGATGATTCGGTGACATAAACTCAGACCGATACCGGTACCTTCGTGTTTCGTGGTAAAATACGGGTCGAATATTTTATTCCTGATTTCTAGCGGAACACCCGGGCCTGAATCAGAGATCTGGATAATAATGTGCCCGCCTTCTGTAAACGATGCAATGTCAATCTTTTTACTCACTTCCATGCCTTTCATGGCTTCGACAGCGTTGTTCAACAGGTTTAAAACGATCTCTTCGATTAGATTTCTATCAGCATGCGATCGCGGCACGTCATTTGCTAATGACTTCTCAATTTTTATGCGACTTTTACGCATTGTCACTGCAGTGAGGTTGATCGCATCTGCGATGGGTTCATTAATATCAATTAACTCCAACTTCGGTTCGCCGGGTTTGGCGAAATCCATGACCCTGCGAATTACGGATTCAATTTTTATAGAAGCCGATTGAATTTGATTCAATATTTGCTCAACCTTTTCTTCCGTTCCCTCCCGGTGGTGAAGCTTTTTAAGCGTGTTTAGATAGATATTGATTCCTGAAAGCGGGTTGCGAATTTCATGTGCGATCCCGGCTGCCACCCGGCCCAAAGAAGCCATCTTATCCTGGACGGTCAAAAGATATTCCAGCTCTTTGGTTTTGGTCATATCCATCATATTGACCAACATCGCATCTTTTCCCTGAAATTCGATCCGGCTGGCCTGGCAGTGGACCCATTTCATATTGCTGTGGCTGATTTTTCCGCCGGATGGATAAAATCTGAAATCCGTAACGCCAATGGGCAACTTGCCTGTGCTGATGCTTTGATAAAATTGATTTACTTTTTCAACATCGTCCGGGTGGATAGAGTCCGTGTCTGCAAATTTGATCGGCCGCGGTAAGGGACCCAGTAGCCTTTCCTGTTCAGGGTTCTGATAAACGATGTGGCCATCTTGAATGATCGATATGCCCGTTAAGGAATGTTCCACTAATTGCCGAAAGCGTTTCTCGCTTTCGACTAAAGCTGTTTGAGCTCGATTACGCTCTATAATTCGTCCAATTCGTTCAGCAATCGTATTGACCAAATTTCTTTCTTCCTCTAAAAAAGGCCCTTCATCACTTTGCGGTCTTTCATCGAGATAATAAACAGCTAAAGTTCCAACTGTATTTTTAAATATTACAATATGTTGGCTAAGCATCCATTGAGTTTTTTCAAAATTACCGGTGCTGAATTTTTGATTTTCTATCATAATTTCGGCACAGGTTATTTCCGGGTACTGAAAGGCCGGTGGAATGAGATCAACGAGGCCCTGGAGGATTTCCTCTAAAGTCAGCTCTCGTTTTTCCACCAGACGGGATATCTCAAAAAGGCAATTCAGCTCTTTGATCCGCTCGCCCACCTCATTCATACTTTTTTGGAGTTCTTTCTCAACCTTCCTGCGTTTTTTTATTTCTCTATCCAATTCATCCCTTGAAGCCGTCACTGCCTTTAGCTGTTCGGTCATTTGGTCGAATGTTCGCCCCAGCTGTCCGATTTCATCCTTGGCGTCAGTTGCGACTTTGTGGCCTAAATTGCCTCGACCGACTTCTACCACGCCTTGCTGCAGGGCTTGAATCGGATCAGAAATGGACTTGGCAACCATATATGCAACAAAGATGCTGAGCACAATGACTGCAATGCCAAGGATGAGAACAAAATCTCGCAGCGCGGTAACGGGTTCAAAGGCCTCCGCAATATCGATCTTGGCCACCATCCCCCAATCCAGTGATGGAATATAGCGCCAGGCTGCGATAACTTCCTGCCCGCGGTAGTCCACAGATATTCCACTTCCATTGTTGCCTTTGAGGGCCTCTTGAATAGGGATGGCTTGTTTTTCTCCAAAGTCAATCTTTCTTTTTAAGGCTGCATCGGGATCATGACGAAGGGGATTAAGAAACAGGGCTTGATCGCCATTTTTTCTGGCAATTAAAGTTTCGCCGGTATTTCCCAACCCGGTCGCATCTTGAATGAGATCGTAAATCGGCGCCATGTCGGATTCAAACACAGCCACCCCGACCAACTGCCCGCCATCAGATTGGATCGGTGCCAGGAAGAACATCGAAAATCTGCCGGCCTGGTTTTGACTTGCCACAACATCTGAAAGTTGGATTCGGTCAGGGGCATCCTGAAATGATTCCCGCCACAAATCCGGCAGGGCCTGACCCAGCATTTGCCAGCTTAAAGATCGCTCCAAAACGTAAACGATTTGACTCTCAGGGTTTGCCAGAATGACATTTTTGAAATCATAAAGCGGCTGGTAGATGCGCAGTGCTTGGTCCAGTTCATCCTGGATGGTTTCATAGGCCGGGCCGGAAAAGTCATTCGCAAATTCTGCCGCAACAGCGGCATATTTTTTTAGAGTGGGGCGTTGCTGCGCCATCTTGATGTGTCTTTGCTGATCGACGTAAAAATCATTGATCCGCACGGCCTTGAGGTCGGCAATACTTCTCAGCTGCTCTATCCTCAGGGATTCCAGACTTTTCCTGGCATGATAGTATCCAAGCAGACCGACAAAACACATCGGCACGATCGTACATGCCAGCAGAATCAGGATCATTTTTTTGCGGATGGTCATGTTCACAACTTTTGTATTTTTAGACGCCGTTAAAGTTGGACAGTGCCGACGAAGTTAGCTTTGACACTAAAATTTCAGTCTACCATAACAAATAATTTCGAAATTTTGCGAAAAAAATTTCGAAATTTTGATACATTTCAAATCCAATTAAAGACAAAACAGAGTGTAATCATTTAATTTTAAACAGCTTTTCACAAGAATCTCACGATGGCATACTCCATGCTTTAAAATAATCAATGAAAAATCTGTACCATCTTCACCTCAAAAGCAGCAATTTGTAACACACACAAAAATTTTTTAAGGCGGTTTCAGTACCGCTTTATTTTCAATCATGAGAGTATATCGTACAATTTCGTTGAACCGACAAAAAGCAAACCAAGGAGGCCACAAATGTCTGATGAGGTTGTCAAACTGGGCAGCAAAAAGAAAAGCCGTTTCATGGACGAGGTCATGCAGCTTTTGCCAGAAGGCGGCAATCTGAATCTATGCCTGACCTGCGGGGCCTGCTCGTCCGGGTGCCCGGCGACAGGTCTGGCGGGTATGGATCCGCGTAAATTTTTGCGGATGGCCGCTCTGGGACTGGACGATGAAATTCTTAAATCGGACTGGCCCTGGATGTGCACCATGTGCCAGCGCTGCATCTATGTCTGTCCGATGAAAATCGATATTCCCCAGCTGATTTACAATGTGCGCGGCAGCAGGCCACGAGATGAAAGACCCAAAGGCATTTTGGGCTCCTGCGATATGGCTCTGAGAAATGACAGCTGCAGTGCCATGGGGGCATCTCCGGAGGATTTCACCTTTGTGGTCGAAGATGTCTTAGAAGAATACCAGGAAGCCCAGCCGGATTTTAAAGACATGCAGGCACCGATTGACAAAAAAGGCGCCTATTTCTTTTTAAATCAGAATTCCAGAGAGCCCGTGACAGAACCCGATGAGATGGTGCCCCTGTGGAAAATTTTGCACCTGGCGGGAGCAGACTGGACTTACGGGTCCAAAGGCTGGGGCGGCGAAAATTACTGCATGTTTCTGGCTGACAATGACGCCTGGGAACACATTGTGCGCACCACCGCCAAACAGGCCGATGACCTTGGTTGTCAGATTTTTTTAAATACCGAGTGAGGTCACGTGACCTTCTCAGTCCTGGCAGGACTGAAAAAATTCAACATCGACCACAAATTCGAGGTTAAAAACATCTATGAATATTATGCGCAATGGATCCGTGAAGGTAAACTGAACGTCAATTCGGATTGGAACAAGGATCTAAAAATCAAGTTTACGGTTCAGGATCCCTGCCAGATCGTACGCAAAAGCTACGGCGATCCCATTGCCGAAGATCTACGCTTTGTGGTCAAAACCGTTGTCGGGGAAGAAAATTTCATCGATATGACCCCCAACCGCTCCAATAATTACTGCTGCGGTGGCGGCGGCGGATTCCTGCAATCCGGCCTCAAAAAACAGCGGCTGGAATTTGGGCGCTTAAAGGACGTTCAAATTCAGAACACCAAAGCGGATTATTGCATCGCAGGCTGTCACAATTGCCATGCCCAGATTCATGAGCTTAGCGAGCACTACGGCGGTGGCTACGGTGTCATTCACCTGTGGACCCTGATCTGTTTGGCCTTAGGCATCCTCGGTGAAAATGAACGCGAATATCTGCAGGATGATCTAAAAGATGTGGCCGTTTATGGCGCTTAGAAAAACAGAAACCCATAATAGCACCCCCATCTAAAATCCCTTTTAGTCCCCATCCGGTACTCGATCTCCTTCTGGAATTGTCTCACCGGGTGCCCATGTATCGAATGTGTCGGGTGTAACGATATCTCCTTTGTGAACCGGGTCGTAGATCCACACGATCCGGGTGTGGCATTGCCAGACCCTTTTGCCCAGCTTACGCTGCCGTTTCTGCAAAGCCTTTTCGGCAGTCTCTCTGGTCTTGTGGACAGAAATGACTTCCTTTTCGCGCTTTGCTGGATCGAATTCGTCATAAATTAATGCATACATATCACTACCTCCTATATTTCCGGATAATCTGATTTAATTCTACTAAAATTTTTTTTATTGCCTCTTTGGGGATCGGTATTTTCATTTTCTCGACTCCGTGTTTCGCTAATTCGGAATCATACTGGCTTCCACATTTGGGTGGTTGCAACAGCTATACCAAGGAAATAATAGGTTTCTGCACAGACTTTGGACCCGTGTATAAAAGGGTCCATTTTGGATTCTCAAATATGATAATGTGTCTAACTTTGGAAAATCGCTCTCATTTCTCCTATACATGCCATCATTGAAATATACCATCTGACATGCCGGCTATTGGCTTGAGACGTTTTGATTAAATCATGTGAATGATGGATTTCGAAAATATTCAAATAATATTTCGCAATTTTTCTAAGATTGATGAATGAGGCGAATTGGCTTTTATTCTTCAATTGAACTAAGTATTCGATTCGACATTACTTATTGAATTCAAACCCGGTGGCATATTTCATGCAGATTGAAGAAAACCATAATCTGCACCGCCGAAAATTCAGTTTTTATTGAACACCCTTAAGTTGCTAAAGGAGAGTAAACAATGAAAATTGCTGTTAGCTCCACCGGAAATACTATGGATTCCCAGCTCGATCCTCGATTTGGCCGTTGTGCATATTATTTAGTGGTTGATTCTGACGATATGCGGTTTGAAGTTTACCCAAACGAAAGTGCTGCTATGGGAGGTGGTGCCGGCATTCAAGCCTCCCAATTTCTGGCCTCCAAAGGGGTTGAGGTTGTCATAACCGGTAATTGTGGCCCAAATGCGGTGGATACGCTTTTGGCAGCCGGAATTGAGCTGTTTACAGGAGAACAGGGAACCATAAGAGACGTTTTGAAAAAATATGCCACCGGCAATCTCAAACCCAGTAATAAACCAACAGTTGACAGCCATTTTGGCATGGGAGCAGGAACCGGGATAGGACGTGGCTCTGGGGTTCGACGCGGAATGGGAGGCCGTGGGGGCATGGGTAGAAGTTTCAATACGTCCGGAAATCGAAGCGTCAAAGATAAAGAAGAAAATAGTACGTCCGGAAATCAGGAATTGGAAAACCTCAAAGAGCAGGCCGAAAGATTAAACCAACAGATGAAGAGTATCCTAACGCGCATTAATAATTTGGAGAAATTATGAAATGATCATTAGCATTGCCAGTGGAAAAGGCGGGACCGGAAAAACGACAGTGGCAACCAATTTGGCCCGATCGATAGGCTCCAATGTCCAGCTGCTGGACTGTGATGTGGAAGAACCCAACGCACATCTATTTATCAATCCGTCATTTGCGGGTTCGGAGACGGTTTCGATGCCGGTGCCTGAAGTCGATGAAGACAAGTGCACCTATTGTGGAAAATGTGCAGAAATCTGCCAGTTTAAGGCCATTGCAGTCCTGAATGAAAATGTACTGATATTTGAAGAACTCTGCCATAGCTGCGGCGGGTGCTGGGAGGTCTGTCCTGAAGGGGCGATTATTCAAGGTGGTCGGGAGCTCGGCGTCATTCAAAAGGGTCACAGCAACGGTATCGAGTTTATTCATGGCCGATTACGGGTTGGTGAAGCCATGTCGCCGCCGCTGATCAAAAAAGTGCGCGCCTACCAGAATCCTGGTAAATTCACCATCATCGACGCCCCTCCAGGGACCTCATGCCCGGTGATTGCATCCATGAAAGATACCGACTTTGTGCTGCTGGTTACCGAGCCAACGCCTTTTGGTTTATATGACCTGAAACTGGCGGTGGGTGCAGCTCAAATACTTAATATTCCGTTGGGGTTGATCATCAACAGGTCTGATCTGGGAGATGACAAAGCAAGAGAATATGCCCTTCGAGAGAGCCTGCCTATTCTTATGGAAATTCCGTTTGATCGGCAGATTGCGGAAGCCTATTCAAGGGGAGAGATGCTGGTTGACGTCATGCCGGAATGGAAGGAGAGATTCTTAGCGCTCTATGAAAAAATTAGGCATCTTTCCAGCCATCAAACAATAAACACCAAATGCTAAAAACGATACACCAAACATGAAAGAATTGATTGTCATCAGTGGTAAAGGCGGTACAGGAAAAACCAGTCTAATTGCATCATTTGCATCATTAGCTGAAAGCAAAGTTCTTTGCGACGCAGATGTGGACGCTGCAGATCTTCACCTGATTATGGACCCGTATATATGCATGCGTGCCGAATTTAAATCCGGTCACACGGCCGATATTAACAAAGACAAATGTACAGAATGCGGACGGTGCGTAGATCTTTGCAAGTTTAGCGCAATCAGTGATGATTTTAAAGTCAATCCCATCGACTGCGAGGGTTGCGGCGTATGTGTCTATTTTTGTCCGGAAAAGGCGATCGATTTCCCTGAAAATAGGTGCGGTCATTGGTTTTATTCAGAAACCCGATTCGGTCCCATGGTTCATGCCAGGCTTGGAATTGCTGAGGAAAATTCCGGTAAGCTGGTAACGCTCGTGCGCCAAGAGTCCAAAAGACTGGCAGATGAAAAGCATCTTGGTCTTATACTGACAGACGGTCCTCCCGGCGTCGGGTGTCCGGTAATTGCCTCCATTGGTGGTGCCAGCGCTGTACTTATTGTGACAGAACCCACGCTTTCAGGCATTCACGATATGGAACGGGTTGTGCAACTGGCAAATCATTTTAAGGTGCCGGCTATGGTGTGCATCAACAGATTTGACCTCAATCCGGACCTAACCCGTGATATTGAAAATTTTGCACGAGATGAAGGCCTGTCCTGCTTGGGAAGGATTCCATTTGATCCGGTTTTCACAAAAGCCATGGTACAAGGCAAAACAATTTTTCAATATAACGGTAACTCAAGCGCTGGCGAGGCAGTCAAAAGAATCTGGAATACTTTATCAAAATCCCTAAATTTATAACAAGCTATCTCAAAAATGCATCTGACACTCAATAACTGCGTTAGAAGCCTCCTTAAAATGCTCACATACTGCACGTATGCTGCGCTTTTGCGTCGACTTCTGCCTTGTTCTTGAGCGTAATCTACTATTTTTGAGATGGCTTGAAGTTAACTGATAAAACAGGAGGAATGTAAACATGAAATTTGCCATACCATTAGCAAATGGAAAACTAACCGCACATTTTGGACACTGCCAGGAGTTTGCACTCATCGAAGTTGTTGACAATGAAATTGCTAATAAACAAATATTCGTACCCCCGCCTCATGAGCCCGGTATCCTGCCAAGATGGCTCCACGAATTGGGAGCCGATGTTATTATCGCCGGTGGAATGGGGCAAAGGGCGGTTGGCCTTTTCGATGAAAGGGGCATCAAGGTTGTCACCGGAGCCCCCGCACTACCACCTGAAGAACTCGTCAATAGTTATCTGAATAACACGCTGATGACCGGCGCAAACGTCTGTGACCATTAATATATTTCTTATCAAGGGCGTTGAAATATATTCATACGGTTCTTGTTCAATCTGACAGGCTAGAATCCCAAAACCCCACCAGGTGGTGGGAAATAAAGCCCGTCTAAAAAAATCCAAGCCATCCTGATAAGTTGCCAATATTCTTATAGCGGTTTAGTCTTCGCTGAAAATACAACCATATTGGAGAACCCATGCGTAAACGAGTTTGGAACCCTTATCTTGCCGGTGTAGAGGCGCGCGGAAGGTTCATCATTGATCCGGAAGGGGTCGTACAAGGCTACGAAGTGCTGACGCCCCCTGTCGGGCGGAATGTTAATGAAACCATACGTCAGGTCCAGGCATTCCAATGGGTCAGGGAAAGCAAGGGCAAGGAGGCAACACCGTCGGGCTGGCGTCCGGGAAAAGCAACGCTGAAGCCCGGACCGGATCTGGTGGGAACAGTTTGGAAAGAATGGAAAACAGAGATGGCGTTTGATTGAGGAGATAAAATGAAATCATTGATCATTTATTCAAGCCAGAGCGGCAATACGCAAAAATTGGCCCAAGCGGTGTATGAAGCCCTGACGGATCCAAAGGCGAGGTGAATCCGGTAATGCTCGAAAAAGCGAAAAATAAACCCGAACCGCCTGTGTGGATTGACGATGCCCCAAAAGCTGTCGGCCATCCCGATGATACCGATATTGCGGAGTTGAAAAAAATGCTGTCCGAACTATTCATCAGCTAATATAGAAATTTGTATCCGCTTCGAATCCACCGGTTCTTCATGATCACCAATTGACATGAATCTGTTTGTCGCCTGTCCCTTTACTGCGATGCCGCATGTTTTATTTATCAGCATCGGGTTCATCGTGCAGTGGACCCAGCATACATTCGCGGTACTGTTTTTTTTGGGCGTTTTGATCGCCCAGAATGGGATGCAGATCCATATTCGGAGAATACTCACTGGCGGGTACCTCGCGGCCCAGAGCCTCGGCCATGGCACGCACGTGGTGCGGCCCGGCCCCGCAGCAGATGCCGATATAGTTGATGCCCATATCGCGGGCCTGTACGGTGAAATCAGCCATCTCAAAGCGCGTCAGCACAAACGGGTCCAGCGCCACCGGGAAGGCGTTTTTGCCGTCCGACAGGCGCAGGTCAAAGAAGCTCGGGCTGTGGTTGTCCGTGCGGTAGGGAACCGGCAGGGCGGCCACATGCCCGCTGACCGTTTGCCGGATTTCCGCCAAAAGCGGCAGCATCGTTTGCGGGCCGCGGCCACAGTTTAATCCGACCACATCGGCGCCGTTGTCTTCGAGGATTTTACAGGCATCCGCCCAGGCATAGCCATCGCAGCTTTGAGGGGTGGCCGGCGTAAAGGTGATGACCGCCGGAAGTCCGGCCTGTTTAATGACCTCCAATGCAATCAAAGCTTCTCCCAGGTGACTGAAGGTTTCAGCGACAATAAAATCGACTCCACCGGAAACGGCCCACTGCACCTGTTCGCTGAAAATGTTTTTGACCTTTTGTTCGGACAGATCGATTTGGCGGGTATCATATTCCCATGTATTGCAAATGTTTCCCGCCGTCAGGCACCCGTTTGCGTCGGCCACATTTTTAGCCAGCTCGACAGCCCTGACATTCAACGTCTCGAGCTGATCTTCCAGGCCGACCGCTTTCATCTTTGACCGGTGGCCGTAATAGGTAAAAGCGACAACCACATCCGTGCCCATCCTTAAAAATTCAAGGTGCAGTTCCCGGACCGCATCTGGAAACTTCAAAACCGCTTCAGGAACAAATGGGCCGGCCTTGAGATAGCCTCTTCTTTCAAGTTCAAAAAGGTAGCCTTCGGCCACGAGGACAACATCTTTTTCCAGCCTGGTGAGCAGGTTTTCTTTTTTAGAAGTCATGCGCGATTCCTCATCATAGGTTGAAGTTCACCTTTAGAAATGATCGCGTTTGTCGATCATGAAGATGAGATCAGCCCGAATCTGAATTTGGATTATTGTATCTTTATTTTACAAACACGGCAACCGTATTTTGCGGATGTTGAAGTGGATTCAACCACAAGCTCTTTTTCGGCGACTTCCATATCCTTTATAATGGGTGCGGGCAAATTGAGATCATGACTAGTAAATGAATCTATTTCAATCCTTTAAATGCGATAGTAAACAATGAAGGTCGACTGACTCATTATAATATTATTTATAATTAATTCAATAGCATGCGTATTATTTCCTGCACATGATATTGCACAAAATTATAATTTTTTTCTCGTTACCAAGAGCAAAATTAACTTCATATGTTTACTATACCCCCGTAAACCCGCGTCAGTTATATAACTGTAAAAACTTTCGGCATTGCAAATAATAAGGCCTAGTTTTTGCACTAGTCATTGGTGCGCTGATCTTCGCAAAACGCCAACTAGACACAGTCAATCACATTTTCAAGATCAGCCCATTGCCCTCTCTGGCCAACCTTCGATTCGTCAAGAGGCAAAATGAAGATGAAGCACCTCGCACATACCGCTTCAATCTGCATATTCATTCTCTGTGCATTGCTTCCTGGATTTCAGGAGACTCTTGCCGGCTCGCAAGGCCCGACCCCCGCACACCGGCAACGTCAAATCGCAACGCAGGATGGCAAAGTGTCTGTTTCCTTTTCAAAGGGCACGGTATTGATTCTGCTGGCTGTAGGCGTTATCGGTCTATTGTGTGTTCGCCGCAAAAAGAAAGGCACCAAACATTCTGCTCAGACGACAGTTGCCCACAGCACCCATGGGGATCGCGATAAAGCATTTATCGATCTGAACAAGCAATACCTGAATTTGCAATACCGAATAACCCAGCACAAATTTTCAGGCGACACACCGCCCGACGGCCTGCTCAAGGAGATTTCCGATATCGAACGCAAGGTTCGCCTGATTGCCAGGACGCTTGAATAGTTGACAATTCTATTGACCTCCGATATTTAAATTTCAATTATCTTTGCAAAAGATCCTTTCTGAATACTGGGCCCACCGCAAACCGTCATGTTATCTAAATGATTGGAGTCATATCATGGTAAAAAAACGAAATCACAGCCGATTCTTTATCGTTTGTAGCGGGGTTGCAGTGATGTTGTTTCTGGCTGCCACGCTGCCGAACTTAGCCCCGCAAGTAGCCGCAGCCACGGTTTTTCTGAACGATGGCAGCCAATTGACTGAAAACTCCGCGCCACCCGCACGCAAAATCCCGGTTTTATTCGTCCATGGCCATGATCCCAACCCGGACCCGAGCAATCCGAATTATCAGAAAAACTGGTGGCATTCGCTGGGCAACCTGCCCTCTTTCAAACAGACCCTGGCGTTACCACAAAACGCCTGCCTGGGCATCGAGCCCTACTTCATTTACTTTGAGGACCAGGGGCGCTCCATTGCGCTGGATGCCGCGGATATTGGGGACGCCATTGATAGCATTCTGGCACGCCATCAGCCGCAGGACCCGAACAACCCGGATCTGAAAGTGGTGATCATCGCCTACAGCAAGGGCACACTCAGCTCACGCACGTATATAAAAAATCTTCATGACAACAATAGCGATATCCCGGTTTCGGCGTTTATTGCCATCGCGCCGCCCAATCATGGATTAAACATGCCCGTATTGCCCAGTGCCAGCCTGGCCGCCAGACAGCTCAACAATGGCTACGGTGGAGTGACTTGTTGGTCTTTGGGTGCGGACGCTGAAGATTTCATCGCAGACCTCAATGGCCACGACATTCAGGACACCCGTGCCGCCAACTTCGATCCCTCCATCGATTATGCGAGCGAGGCACCCGGCAGCCGGCCACCGGGATCGCCGCCTCAGGACGGCGTTCTGTATGTCACGCTATATGCCGGCGACAACGGGGATTTTGTGGGCGGCAGCACGCCCTCCGATGATTGCCAGGGAAGAGTTCTAGCAAAGAATCTGGCGGACAACGCCGTCAATATCGATTATCTAGAAGTACCCGGCAACGGTCCTGTATCTGTTCACCAGAACACCGTCCACTGGCCGCAGACAATTTTCACCGCCCTTTACACGGCCGTCTATCAGCAGGTTCCGCCTGACGATGTTATTGTCGGAGTGACGGGCAGCAACCCTCCCATTATTCCGGCACCGGCAGCACAGCCGCTGGATGCGTCGGTGGTTTTGCTGTTTGACCGATCCGGCAGCATGAACTGGGGACATGATGGGTCCGTCAATGTTGCCGAGCCGGCCAGGCGGATCACCCTGGCCAAACAGGCGGCGATCCCGTTTGTGTGGATGCTGAATTATTTCAATCCCTGCGGCGCAAACTTCGCCATCGCCGCTTTTCCGCGCCAGCCGCAGCAGGCCTGTGAGGGCCAGATTATTTCCGATCTTGCCCTCGTGCAGGAAAGCACCATCGCTACGGCCATTGATACCACCATTCCAGGCCTGACGCCCGGCGGCAGCACTCCGTTGCTGGCCGGTATCGATACCGCATCAGGTCTTTTCGGCAATGCCAGCCGCAAGGCCCTGGTTCTTTTAAGCGACGGTTTTCAAAATTGCCCCGCGATAGCGGGTGTGGAAGCTGCGCAGATTGACCAGCTCGTTGACAACCTGAATGCGGCCGCTATCAACGTGCATGCGATCGGATTTGGCCAACCGGCCGAAGTTCCGCACGATCTGCTCAATAATATTGGAACCGGGACTTGGGGCGGCTTTTACGATGTGACTGCTGACCCCAATTTCAACCCCGGGACCTGGGACCCCGGCAATGCCCTGCAGGAAAGGTACAAGGCCGTATTGGTCGACACATTGCAGCTGGAATCTGCAGCAGATCCGATGGCTGTCATTAACAGCGGTGAAACCCAGGTTCATGATTTTTATATCAGCAAGTCCGACAAAAAAGTCATCGTCTATTTAAGCTGGGTTGCTTTTCAGCGCGACAGACTGTTGCTGACGGTCACCTCCTCCGACGGGCAGGAAATAACGCTCACAGACCCGGTCGCAGGCGTTCAGACGACGAGCGGTGATACATTCCGGATCATTGCCTTCGAAAGTCTATTTCTCAATCAACCCGGCAAAGTCGGACCCGTCCCCTGGCAAATCAAGGTCTCGCTGGCCGATTCAGCTGAAGCCAAAAACGAAAAATACCAGTACAGTGTCATTACCCGCTCGGATTTGAAAATGAACATTAAATTTGACCGCAAGGCTTATCAAACCGGCGATGCCATTGTTGTGAGTGCCTCGCTAAGTGAAGGCAATCAACCCGTCAGGGGGCTGCAGGACATTGGCATCCAGGTCACCCGCCCACAGGAGGGTCTGGGCAACTGGTTTGCCAAACATCCGATCCCCCTGAGTGCGCTGAAGCAGGTGCCGCAAAAGCAGGGTCAGGAAGACCTGTCCGCGCTCCACCGCAAGGCGATCTACCTGACGAAAAACAGTCAAATTCCGTTGCCGCAACGCACCCGCCCCGAACCTGTGCAAATGGTTGATGATCAGTCCCACGGCGATGCTAAAGCCAATGATGGCGTCTATACGGCTCGTTTCAGCGATACCCGCCAGCAGGGAACCTATGTGTTTTATGTTCAGACTTCCGGAACCACCGGCGACGGCATTCTGTTCAAGCGCGAAAAGGTCATCGAAAAATATGTAACCATCAATGTCGATCCGGCTTCTACTGCAGTCGAAGCCGCTCGCCAACCCGCCATTGAGCAAGATGTTAAGGCCTATGAAATTCGCGTCACGCCCAAAGATGCTCTGGGTAACTTTTTGGGCCCCGGTCATGCCGGCTCCATGAAATTGGAGGCGTCCGAAGGGAGGTGGATGGGCAGCTTGCAGGATCGACTTGACGGAACCTATACGCATATCTTATCTGTTCCGCATGACGTGGAACCGCAAGCGCTCAATCTCAATCTGAGCATCAAGAACACAGCCATTCCGTTTCGTCTGGCAGATAAACTTTTCGAACCTGAAACCCGGCATCCCTTCGAAGAATGGTATCTGTTCGTGGTCCTTGTTTTGCTGATGGGGGTGCTGGTTGCGGTGTGGATAAAGGGCAGATAAGGCGGCGCTGTCCCATCAGGGGAGACATTTGTCGGCCAACAGGAAGCGCTGCGTTGAAATCGAACTTAGGTCAGCCCGGTAAAATCAAAACTGAGTTTGCCCTGGAATTTTTCGACGCGCTTGAAGATTTCCTTGAGCATGGTTTGTTCGATACGTGACAATTTTTTGGGGTTGATATAATTATTCGGCGCTACGTTTTCTTCGACCATGGCTTCAACCTGGCGCGCCAACCGTTGTTGCATCATGTAGCTGTAGGCTGTCTCCAGTTCAATATGCTCCTCGGGGCTGATCTTTTTGAGGGCCAGCAGTTGATTCAGGCGTGCATGCGTATTGGTCTCGTCGATTTGATGATTGAGAGCATAGATTCTGGCATAGTCGACAATTGGCTGCATGGCGGCCTTGATGTCAAAGGCATCCCGGTGCTCGCCTTCGGACTCCACCACAAAATTGCGGAAAAAGCCGATCGGAGGGGTGAAATACATCGCATTTTCAGCCATATGGCGAAAAAATCCCGGCCAGCCGCTCAATTCCTTAAACAGGTATCGACGCAGATCGGTGATCAATTCCTCATCGCCGTATCCGGATCGAAAATCGAAGAAAATACTGGCCTGCAGCAACGCTTCGGGCTCGGCCGTATGAATCCAGCGTCTGAAATAGCTTTTCCAGGTGGACAATGGCTGGCACCAGTTGGCATTCTTGGCCATAATCCCGCCCTTGCACAGGGCGTAACCGGCTTCATCCAGCCAGTTGCAGACCCGCTCGCTGAATTTTAGAAAATATTGGGTCACTTTCTTAAGAGATTCGGAAGGCACATCTTCAAAAATAATGGCATTGTCCTGATCGGTCTTTAACGTTTGTTCTCTGCGGCCCTCGCTGCCCAGGATCATAAAAACAAATCTGACCGGGGGCGGGCCGAATTCGTCCAGCGCGAATCCGATGATTTTTTCCAGGGTGGTATCTGAAATCGTCGTCAAAAGACCGGTTACATTGTGAGCCTTGGTGCCGGTATTGATCAGTGTTTCAATTAACCGTGGCACCTGTTGCCGCACCTGAACAATCTGGTTGATAAACTTGGCCTGGATAATCTCGCGGATGATAAACAATGGCGACTGCCCCTGGGCTCTGAGCAAATCGCGATTGGTGATAACACCAACGACTTTATCATCGCTGTTGGTGACCGCCAGGTGCTTGATATTTTCTCGCATCATTTCCATCAGGGCCTCGAAAAGAAGCGCTTTTTCGGAAATCATGCTTAACGGTGATGACATGATGTCGGAAACCGGCTTCAGGATATCATATCCGGTGGCGGTCACCTTTTTTCTGAGGTCATTGTCGGTCACCACACCGACAAATTGACCTCTGTGCTCACGCACAAAAATAGAGCTTGTGTTGTGCTCGCTCATCACCGCAGCGGCTGCCTGGATCGGCATGTTCTGATCGCAGTAAACCAGATCTTTGTTGTAGATGCTTTCAACCGGCCGATTAAAAAAATCAGTGACCTGCTCGCGTGGCCTGCGGTTATGGGCGATGATTTCGGCATAGGACCGATCGAGCATCCGCTTGCCGAAGGTATCGGTGAAAAAGTCTGAAAAGGCGCCGTGTTTCTGGCAGGCTTCCAAAAACAGCTCCTTGGGCAAAATGTAGAAATAGGAATCCTCAATCACCCTCAGCGTCCTTATGGCGATGCCATCGTTGACCAGCATGGAAATACCACCATACATATCCCCCTCGCCCAGTATGCCACGCAGGTTTTTTTCATCATTCTCTTCAAAGTAGCGCTCGGCCGCCCCTTTTTGGACGATGTACAGATAATCGATTTTGGAGCGCCCCTGGGCAAACAGAATGGTATCTTTGGGATAGTTGATAATAGAAATCGCCGCTGCCATTTTTTCCAGATCCGTTTGGGGAAGAAACGAAAACGGTACCAGCTCATGCAAGAAATGGAGTGCCTGACCGGCGGCGACCACCGATGCGTAGGATTTGTTCAGCATTCGCTTGCGGAACTTCTCGGCAAAAAATTCGTAAAAATCAGTGTACTGGGTCGCAACTTCCAGGAAGACCTTTTTGGGCACCACGTATAAGCTGACATCTTCAACGACTTTGACCGAACGAACGGATATGCCGGCATTCATCAGGATCGAAATGCCCCCGAAAATTTCACCTTTTTTGATGATGCCGGTCATTTCTTTTTCACCGTCGGATTCATAAAAAAGCTCTAAAATACCTTCTTTTACAAGATAAATGCACTCCAGTTTCGTTCGTCCCTGCACGGACAAATTGTGTCCGCCGGCGTAGTTTTCAGTGGTTGCCGATTCAGCGATTCGCTTGCATTCTTCCGCCGGCAGCTTTGAAAACGGAACCAGCTTTGATAAAAAGGTAAGGATGGGGTCTGACATACTGTCTCCTGTTCTTGGCGGCAGGCGTTCGAGGGCCTCGTAAAGCATAGCATCGGGCATCTGCAACGATCGATCCTACCGTAGCATACCTGGCGTCATGTGCCAATTCGAATAACATTTACTGAACGTCGCGTACCGATAACTCAGGACGCATTTGACACTGCAATCCAATTAATTTATAGTAGCATGCCGTTAAATGATTCGCCCTTTTCCAGCTTAACGGGCATGCAAAAGGTGACCAGTGACACCCAAAGCCAGAAAAAATAAACGCTTGGTCGGTTTATTTCTGTTGGGTAGCGTTCTTTTCAATTACCCACTGTTGTCATTGTTCAACCTCAAAACCAGTATCTTCGGCTTGCCCCTGCTCATATGGTATATCTTTACCGCCTGGGTTTTCTTAATTCTGCTGGCAGCCATGGCGACAAAAACCCGCGGGCAACCCCCATCAACACCCTTTGAACAAACCGAGCCATAACCAATGCTGGAAACCGGGGCCATACTTTTTGTGTCATTTGCCTACATGGGGTTGCTTTTCGCCATCGCCCATTATGGTGACAAACGCGCTGATGCCGGGCGCAGCATTATCAGCAACCCCTACATCTACGCACTTTCCATGGCCGTTTATTGCACGGCCTGGACTTTTTACGGCAGCGTCGGACTGGCTGTCAGCAGCGGACTGGGCTTTTTAACCATTTACATCGGGCCGACGCTGATGGCGCTGCTGGGCTGGTCCGTCTGGCAGAAAATTATCCGTATCAGCAAGGTTCACCGCATTACCTCCATTGCCGATTTTATTGCCTCCCGCTACGGTAAAAGCACCACCCTCGGTGGGCTTGCCACAAACATTGCGGTTATCGGTGTCATCCCTTATATTGCACTGCAGCTTAAAGCGATTTCAACCGGTTTTTTGCTGATCACCCAATACCCCGAAGTATCAGTTTCATTCAGTTTTTCCGACGTTCCGATTATGTACGACCCGGCCTTTTATATTGCCCTGCTGCTGGCCGTATTTGCCATTCTGTTCGGCACCCGTCACCTGGACGCAACCGAGCGACATGAGGGACTGGTGGCCGCCATCGCTTTTGAATCGATTGTCAAGCTGGCCGCCTTTTTGACCGTCGGGATATTTGTCACCTATTTTATCCATAACGGATTGGGAGACCTTTTTCAAAAAGCCACCCAATTTACCGATGCGAAGAATAGCCTTGGGGGGCAATCCGGTGGCCTCAGCTCCTTGATTTTCGATAAACACCTGACGATAAAAGGCCAGGGATTCAGTTACGCGGACTGGAGCATTCATCTGTTGATATCGATGCTGGCGATTATATTTTTACCGCGTCAATTTCAGATCACCGTTGTCGAAAACGTCAACGAGGAGCACCTCAACAAAGCGATCTGGCTATTCCCGCTGTATCTTCTGGCCATTAATGTCTTTGTCGTACCGGTGGCATTAAGCGGCATATTGCATTTTCCGCACGGGGGTGTCGATGCCGACACATTTGTGCTCACACTGCCGATGGCCGAACGCCAACAGCTCATCGCTTTATTCGTTTATCTTGGCGGCATGTCGGCTGCAACCGGCATGGTCATCGTCGAAACCATTGCGTTAAGCACCATGATCTGTAACGATCTGGTCATGCCGGTCCTGCTGCGGCTGCCCATCGAAGAGATGGGCCTGCGACAGGACTACAGCGGGCTGCTGCTGACCATTCGTAGATGCAGCATCGTTTTAGTTCTGCTGCTGGGTTACGCCTATTTTCGCACCATCGGCGAATTCTATGCCCTCGTCTCCATGGGACTGGTCTCCTTCGTCGCGGTTGCCCAGTTTGCACCGGCTCTGCTGGGCGGCATCTTCTGGAAAGGTGGCACCCGCAGCGGCGCTGTCTGCGGCCTGCTGGCCGGATTCGCCGTGTGGATTTACACTCTTTTCCTGCCCTCCCTGGTGCCGGCCGGCATCATCGCTGAAAATTTCGTCAAACAGGGACCGCTGGGAATTGAGCTGCTCAAGCCGTTTGAATTATTTGGCTTGCAGGGCTTCAATCAAATTTCCCATGCAGTTTTCTGGAGTCTGCTGGCGAACACCGCTGCGTATGTCGGTGTATCTTTATTCAGCCGCCCGCGCACCATCGAGCATACCCAGGCTGCTTTGTTCGTTGACGTATTCAGATATTCCGGTGAAGCTGCTGGATCCCACTTCTGGCGCGGAACGGCCCACCTGCCGGACCTTAAATCCCTGTTGATACGCTTTCTGGGCCGACAGCGCACCGATGAGGCGCTGGCCGACTACGCCAATAAACGCAAACTCAGCTGGAACTACCTGGTAACCGCCGATGCCAATCTGGTCGGCTACGCTGAAAGATTGCTGGCCGGCGCTATTGGCTCGGCATCCGCCCGGGTCATGGTCGCCTCAGTGGTCAAGGAAGAATCACTGGGTATCGAGGAAGTCTTGAACATCCTCGATGAGACCCGGCAGGTGATTGCCTACAGCCGGGAACTTGAGAAGGCCACCGCCGAGCTTCAGGAAGCCAACCGCCGCCTCAAGGATCTGGACCGCCTTAAAGACGAATTTATCTCAACTGTTACGCACGAGTTGCGCACCCCGCTGACGTCGGTCCGCTCCCTGGCTGAAATCCTGCACACCAATCCGGAAATCGGCGCAGACCAGCACAAAAACTTTACCGGTATCATCATTAAAGAAAGCGAGCGGTTGACCCGACTGATCAACCAGGTGCTGGATTATGAAAAAATCGAATCCGCCCAGATGGACTGGGTCATCATTGCAACCGATATCAAAGTGGTCATTCAGGACGCGGTTGCCAGCACCCGTCAACTGGTTGAAGATAAAAAGATCACCATCGATTATGAATTGACCGACAACCCCCCTCTCATTTCCGGCGATCGTGACCGGCTGGTACAGGTCATGGTGAACCTGATCTCAAATGCCGTCAAATTTTGCGACTCCGATCGCGGTAAAATAACCATTCGATTGACAGCCAGCGAACAGCAGGTACAGGTCGATGTCCAGGACAACGGTATTGGCATTCGCAGCCGCGACCAGGACAAGATATTTGAAAAATTCCACCAGATAAAAGATCCCGCCCGGGGCCGGCCTTATGGAACGGGCATTGGCCTGACCATCAGCAAGCGCATTATTGATTTCCACCACGGACGCATATGGGTCGAAAGCAAGCCCGGCGAAGGATCCACTTTTTCGTTCACGTTGCCCACCTCCCGCGAGACCGCCCCCACTTCTTAATGCCTGATCCCTATAGTATCAGGCAAACCGTTCAGGGTTCCGGGTTCAGAGGTTCAAAGGTTTACGACTTCGGTCCTCTGATATCCGATATTTATCTTCTGCAATCAACCTCTGACCCTTTGAACCCTGAACCTCTGAACCTTTAGAATTTCTGACGGGCATAGAACGTCTTTTGCGAAGCTTCCAGAGCCTGCTTGAGCGTAAAAATTTTTTGCTGAGACAGCAGTGGCAAAAATTTGAGAAACATTTCACCGGTCGACACGGCATCGCCCATGGCGGTATGACGCGCCAGAATCTGAACTCCCAGCCGCTTGGCAATCGCTTCCAGATTATGGTCTTCATGCGACGGATGGACGACGGCCGACAGCAATAATGTATCCAGCACCGGATTTACAAAGCGCACTCCGGTTTGCGCCTCCTTTAACTGCAAAAAACGCATATCAAAGGCCGCGTTGTGAGCCAGCAGAATGGTGTCTTTTGCAAAATCATGAAACATCGGCAGCACTTCATCGATGGTCGGCATGCCCTCCAACATCTCCGGGTGAATGCCGTGTATCCGCACCGAAGTCCAGGGCACCGAGCGCCGGGGGTCCACCAGTTGTTCGAAGCGCTCATTTTGCAGTAAACGACCATTGACGATGCGAACAGCCCCAACAGAGATGATCTCATCGCCCTCGGTGGGGTTCAAACCGGTGGTTTCCAGATCGAACACCGTGTAGGTCAGCTTTGATAAATTGCGGTTCTGCAGCTCCGGTTGCTCCTCCACCTGCAAAAACATATCAAAATCGTAAAACTCAGGGCGGCTTTCCGGTATGATCGTTAACGACCGGGCTTTTTCGGGCCGCATCAGGTAAGGAACCGGCAGAAAAAAGCGCACATAAAACATATTCTTCAGGCGTTTGGATGCGTATATACCGATTTCACCGTTGTGATGATCAATCACTTGTCTGAGGGTTAACGAAAGACCTTCTTTTTCAAACGTTAGCGGCCGGGTTTCCCAGTCCTTCATGACATCGGCCTTTATCGGCTGACCCGACCAGAGCAAATCCAGGCCGACAAAACGCCTCAACTCGCTCAAACGACATGACATTTCAGTCACGCCGGTGGCGGTCTGGATCTGGTGGATAATGTACAGCAAAGCCAGCAGAAAGGAAGAATGGTCGACACTGACCGTATGCTCGGCGGACAGATTCTCTGTTAAAATCCGGAGCTTTGGATTTTGGCGACAGCGGGCCTGCAGCATCTCAAACAGGTCGCGCACCGCAATCCGTGTCAGCGGCCACTGATTGTACATGGGTTGCGATGACAGCGTTGGGTCGCGCTCTAAAATGCTGCCGATGTTCAGCGACTCTTTGTGAATAATCTGCTTGAGTGTTTCGAGGCGATTGACATCCATATCCGGGAAATCCAGGATGGTTTCAATGGCCGAGCGGATACCGGCAAAGGAAGCCCGAATGCCGCGGGTAAAAGACTGTAATGTGAGATTTAAAAAATTTTGAGATTCGAGCTGCTGGGTAATATCGGTTAGAATCAGAATTAAACCGGTGTAGTGCTTGCGGTAGTCCAGGACCGGCACTGCCTCGATCCGAAGCAAGGTATTTTCGGCCCCCGGAGAGACGAAATGGTAAACCACATTCGGTTCGTTCTTTTTTAATTTTTCAGTGATCTGATCAATGGTGTGCCGCATCAGGTTTTCGTCAAAAACTTCGAAAACCGAACGCCCCAGGCCGATAAACCGTATGGATGTTTCATGGCTGCTATCGCCCTCTCCCGAAACCATGTGTTTTGCACGGTTATTGTACAGCAGTATCTGGCCGTCGGGATTGCACACAATCACCCCTTCAGGCAACTCCGACATGATCGCCGCCAGGATGTTTTTTTCTTCCTCCGATTGGGCCCTGGCCGTATTAACGCGGCCCTGGATATCATTCAACAGGGATTCGTAATGCGCCGCCCCTTCGTTTAAACGATCGCAAAGCTGTTGAATCTCGGCGGCACCGGTAATCTCAAAGCGGTGGGATGGATTGGTGGGATTCACCAATGAAACTTGCTCGCTAATTTTACGCAACGGCCGGATGTATTTGCGCAACATAAGGTCCAGAAACAGAGCGCTGGACAGCAGCAAAAGCACGGTCAGGATAAGAAGCGGTCCGAAATGAACCTTTATGATGCCCACAAGAAAGCTGAGCGCTTCAGCAGATAGTTGGGTTTTAAACCAGACGGCGAAACCAATGCATATGATCAGCCAAGCTGCACAAGATAGCGCAATTGCCTGCCAAAATTTAAGTCCCCGTTTCTTCATGCGTATTTTCAAGCAGTTCTTTGACCTTGGCCACAACTTCTGCATTCGAAAACGGTTTGATGATATAGGCGTCCGCCCCGAGTGCCATGCCCTTGGCAATTTCGACCTCGCGGCCCTTGGCTGTCAGAAAGATGATCTTTACATTTCTAAAATCAGGATTCAAACGCACGATTTCACAGACCTCATACCCATCAATTCCGGGAAGCATAATATCCAGCAGGATGAGATCGGGCTTGTATTTTAGGATAATGTCAAGCGCATCCTCGCCGTTCTTGGCAACAATGACATTATAGCCCTGCTGCTCCATCAAAAATTGGATGGGAACGACAATGCTGGGCTCATCATCAACGATGAGTATTTCTTTGGGCATAGCGATACCACTTTATTCTTTTCTGGCTTTGGCGTAACCGATGCCGGTGAGCGCTTGCTCCATTTCGTCCAGAATAGTAGGATCATCGATGGTCGCCGGAACATTGTAAGGCGTATTGTCGGCGATTTTCTGAATGGTGCCGCGTAAAATTTTACCGGAGCGCGTTTTCGGCAGACGCTTGACCACCGTGGCGGTTTTAAAAGAAGCCACCGGCCCAATGCGATCGCGAACCATTTGGATGACTTCCGAGACAATGTCGGCCGAATCCCTTTCGACACCGGCATTCAGCACCAAAAAACCGACGGGCACCTGACCCTTGAGTTTGTCTTCGACGCCTAAAACCGCGCATTCGGCCACGTCCGGGTGATCCGCCAGAACTTCCTCCATGGCTCCGGTGGATAACCGGTGACCGGCAACGTTGATAATGTCATCGGTGCGGCTCATCACAAAAACATAGCCTTCATCATCAATATAGCCGGCATCCGCGGTTTTATAATATCCGGGAAACTCTTCCATGTAGGCCGCCAAAAAGCCCTCGTCATTGTTCCACAGGGTGGGAAGTGTGCCCGGCGGCAACGGCAGTTTGGCCACCAGGGCGCCGATTTCCCCGGAGGCAACCGGTTGGGTGTTTTCGTCGACCACCTGCAGATTCCAGCCCGGCGCCGCCTTGGTGGGCGAGCCTTCCTTGACCGGAAAATGATGCAGCCCCAGACAATTGCCGGCGATGGCCCAGCCGGTTTCCGTCTGCCACCAGTGGTCGATGACCGGAACGTTCAGGCTGTTTTCAGCCCATTTAAGGGTATCCGGATCCGTGCGTTCTCCGGCCAGAAAAAGCGCCTTAAAATTAGACAGATCATAATTTTTCATCAGCTCCGCTTGAGGATCTTCGCGCTTGATGGCGCGAAATGCCGTCGGTGCCGTAAACATGACTTTGACGTTATGCTCGGAAATCACGCGCCAGAAAACGCCGGCATCCGGCGTTCCTACCGGTTTACCTTCGAATACAATCGTGGTGCACCCCTTCAATAATGGCCCATAAACAATGTAGGAGTGACCCACAACCCAGCCCACATCCGATGCTGCCCAATAAACGTCACCGGCGTCCACATTGTAAATGGCGCCCATGGTCCATTTCAAGGCCACCATATGCCCGCCGTTGTCCCGTACCACGCCCTTGGGCACGCCGGTGGTTCCGGAGGTATACAGGATGTACAGCGGGTCGGTGGCCGCCACCGGCACACACTCATGCGGCTGGGCTTTGGCCGTGACTTCATCCCAGTCCAGATCCCGCCCGTCGATCATCGCGGCGGTTTCCATGGGCCGCTGTTTGATAATGCAATAATCCGGTTTGGCTTCGGCCATGTCAATGGCCTTGTCAAGCAGCGGTTTGTAGGCGATAACCCGTTTGACTTCGATACCGCAGGAAGCGGACACAATCACCTTGGGCTTGGCATCATTGATGCGCACCGCCAGCTCTTTGGCCGCAAACCCGCCAAAGACCACAGAATGCACCGCGCCGATACGGGCGCTGGCCAGCATGGCAATCAAGGCCTCAGGAATCATCGGCATGTAAATCAGGACCCGATCCCCCTTGGCTACACCCTGGGCGGCCAGCGCGCCGGCAAACCGAGCCACCTCATCCCGCAGCTGGTTATAGGTGTATTTCTTGATGGTATCGGTAACCGGGGAGTCATAAATTATCGCATCTTGCTCACCGCGGCCGCTTTCGATATGATAATCCACCGCATTGTAGCACGTGTTCGTTTCCCCGCCGCTAAACCAGCGATAAAACGGTTTGTTGCTGTCATCCAGAACCTTATCCCACTTTTTATACCAGTGGCAGTCTTCGGCTGCCGTCCCCCAGAAACCGTTCGGGTCTTCGATGGATTGCTTATGGGCAATGTCATAAGGGTTTGCCATGATTTGCCTCCTTTGGACGAATCGTGTTCAGGTGTCTATGTGGTTGTGATTTCTAATTTTTCCGGTTCGTAAGACGTAAAACGCTTGGCCTCTTTGGTTACAGATAATAGAGGACAGAGGACAGATGGCGGTATCCACTCTCGGTTTTATCATCTGTCATCTGTTTCAGCATTCTGTCCTCTGTCCTCTGTTATCTGGTTTCTGTTTTCTGGATCATGAGCTACGATCAGACGATTGCACTTTTTGTTTCAAAAATTCAAGATGGCGGCGGATACCCTTGTCGGTATTCGGCTCGTTGCTGAAAAGTCGCGTTATAAAACCGGGCGGGTCATCGATCTCCGGATCCAGCTCCAGCCCTTTCTCATAATCGGCAATTGCCTTTTCATATTGCCCCAGATGGCTGTAGGCGATCGCCCGATTGACATAAGCGTGGGCCAGGGTTGGTTTGATTTCAATGGCTCTATTGTAATCCATGAGAGCTTCTTCATAGCGCCCCATGGTGTTGAGGGTGTCAGCCCGGCCCATGTAGCCATCTTGATGTGTAGGATCAATGCCAATGGCCCGGTTGAAATCTTCCAGGGCTTTTTCCGTTCTGCCCCTGTTCAGATTGGAAGCACCGTCTAAAACGGCATCTTTGAACTCTGGCGTCCCGAGACCGCAGCCGGCAGCTGTGAAAAAAGATATCGTCAGTATCAAAAATAATCGTTTCATCTATTCAATAACTGATTTCCCTTTAACGAAAAGGTTGGATGAGGAGGCGCAAGCGCCTCCTCATCCTTTTATTATCGGAAACATCAGGGCTAAAACGGTAAATGTTAAACGCCTGACTGTCCCCGCGAGGTCGACTCGGCAACGGCCGGCTCCTCTTCGTAAATATCGTGTTTCAAGACCTCAAAGTCGGTGGTGATGTTGGTCGACATCTCCAGCTTGTAGGCCAGGAACCACATCATGCCGATACCCAGCACCCAGAAAATAATCTGCCAGATCCAGATCGACGGCATTCCATTTGCCCATGAAGCAGGCGCTGCGGGATCACCAAAGATGGTGTTACCGATCACAGCGCCCGGGCCGATGGCAAAAAAGAACCAGACCAAAGCTGCAATCCAGCCCCATTTGATCAGCCCACGCTTTTCCGGCGGTAAAGATGCGTGTTCTTTAATAAATGCGTGCCATTCCTTCTGTTTGGCATCCAGCTCACCCGTGGGCTGTGTGAACAGGCTGATAAGGATGGCAACCGGCAGGTTGAACAGGATGCCCCAGCCGGCGGCAAAAATCGTCAGCGGATTGTAGCCCCAGGGAAGTCCCAGATCGAACCTGAAGGTTAAGAACACCGCGATCATACCGCAGATCAGACCGGTGACCACTCCCTGACGGGTCAGGAATTTCCAGTAACAGACCGCAATCAGGGACGGGTACATCATAAACCCGTAAGAGGTCGCAAAGGCGCCCAGCATAACGATGGCGCCGGGCACCAGGGTGGCGAAGATCAGGGCCGACCCGACAACGATCAGCACTGTGATACGGCCCCAGTGGGTTTGTCCGGTTTCAGTCATATCCTTGACAATATGCCGCTTGACGATGTCGCGCGTCAGCATACCAGAGGCGGTCGACATATAGGCCGCACCGGTGGACTGCATGGCCGCCAGCGCACAGATCGCCAGAATGCCCACGGCAAAGGGCGCCGTGTCTTTCATTAGATGAATCAGCAAGGGCACCAGAGCATTACCCCCGCTGTCGATAAGGCTTTGAAGCGGCAATATGGTCCCCCCATTAGCGCCGGGTGACAGAGATAATACCCAGCCCCCCATAGCCTGCATGGTGGTGAAAATAAAAAGGGCAAACCCGATCCCCAGGGTGGAAGCCCACACCTGTTGCAGCGGAAAGGGCCTGGGA